>JAFUKK010000233.1 GCA_017473665.1 Lachnospiraceae bacterium | reverse complement strand
GATTGGTGGCTCCGCACATTTCCGGACACCGTTACCATCCTGGACAATATGATTGCACAGGGACTTTGCGAGCCCTGCATCATTGTGACTCCTACCTATTATACCGGTACAGATGCAGACCAGAACGCAGAATACATCACCGAGCACTTCCATCTGGAACTGCGTAAGGACCTGATTCCTGCCGTAGAAAAAGAATTTTCCACTTATGCAGGCGGCAATGTATCCGAGGCCAATCTTATTGCCACCCGCAGGCACAGAGCTATTGCCGGTCTTTCCCTGGGCTCCATGACTACTTATCGGGCAGGATTTTATAATAATTTTGACCTCTTCTCCTGGTACGGTCCCTTCTCCGGCTGTTGCGGTCCTAAGGGCGTACGCCCCCTGGAGGTACAGCGCATACAGGATACCTTAAACAAAATGCAGGCGCAGAATCTGGTACTGGATTATCTGTTCTGTTGCAACGGCGATGAAGATATTGCTTATGCAGAGCATATTGAAATCATGGAACAGGCAGAGAATCTCTGTCCTCAACTGGTAAAGGATGAAAACTATGATTTCTTCGTCATCCCCGGCGGCGTCCACGATATGAAGGCATGGCAGCTGCATCTATATCATGCTCTTCAGCTATTTTTCAAACGCTTGGTAATGCCTTCATAGCTTTCCCGAATAATCACCAGACCTAAGGGTCCCTTAATAATGCCCCATAGTCCAAACAGCTGGATACCCACATACAGGGCCAGCAACACTGCTATGGGGCGTATTCCTGCCTTTTTACCAATAAGCCGTGGCTCCAGCATATCCCTGATGGCTACGCAGGCAAAGGATAGTAACACGCAGACCACCGCCGTCACATAATGTCCTCCGATTAGTTGCAGAATCGCCAGGGGTATCAATACGATACCGGTACCGATAAAGGGAAATACATCCAGCACTCCGGCCAAGAGGCCCCACAGAATACCGCTGGGGATACCTGCAATGGCCAGTACAATACTGCACACAGAGGCATTGACCAATATCAATATCATCTGTGCTTTCACATATACCGCAATATACCGGATAACCCCACAGATGACTTCCAGCAGCACATGGCACTCTTCTTTTTCCAGTAATTTATTCATAAATTCATCGTAGTCTTTGGCCAGCAAAACCGATGACACAATGAAAATCAGCACAAAGGTCCCAACCCGTCCCAACCATTTCACCGAAGACCAGGAATAATCCAGCATCGTATTCAAATCAGTCTCCCGAAAAATATCCGTTCCCGACTGTAGCCAGTTCTGAAGTCCCCTCTGAAAATGATTCTCCTCCATTCCCATGACCCGGTTCATCCAATCGCACAAACCGTCTACCAATTCCCACATCCGGGCCTGGAGATAATCCAGATGGGACATCCATTGGGGCAGATTATTCAATACAAAGGACCCTAGTATCCACAAAAGGGAAATCACCAGTATTCCCCCAAAAAGCAAAAATAGCACCGCACCCACCTGTCGGTGGATGTGGAGCTTTTTTTGTAAACGTTGCAGTCCCGGCCCAAAGATGGTCACAAAAAGCATGGCCACCAATGCCGGTGCAATTAGGGGAGTCAGATACTGCAAAAACAGATATACTCCCACTGTCAATATGATTAGTAATACGAACCGATTGTTCTTTATTTTTTCCATGCAGATACCGCTCCCCAGACATTTTCTCGGTATCAGTATCCGCGGATTCTTTCCTTTTTATTCTTCAATGAAATAATGCAAATGCTCTGTTCTCCGGCTCACCGGTAAATGCCAGCTCCTTGCCGGTCACCGGATGACATAATGTCAGATGATTGGCACATAGAGCCACCTGGCGCACTCCCAATGTACCTGACAGCGTCAAGGATTCCCGGGTGCCATACTTATTATCTCCCAAAAGAGGCACTCCCGCATGAGCCATCTGGGCGCGTATCTGGTGAAACCGTCCTGTCTCTATCTGTACTGCCACATTAGTCAAAAGCTCCGGCTGCGCCACAGTACCCAATACCTGATAGTGAAGCACTGCCTTTTTAGCCTCCGGATACCGGTCCTGCTGCCCGGTAACTACCACTGCATGGCTCTGGGCGTCCTTGTATAAATAATCCACCAGAGTACCCGATTCCTCTGCCGGTTTTCCACAAAGCACCGCCTCATACCCCTTATGAAGACTACCCTTAGCCAATTGGGCCGTAAGAGCTGCCGCAGCTTTTTTATTCTTACCAAATACTAACAGCCCCTCCACCGGCTGGTCCAATCTATGAATTACAGCCAGATAAGGAGATTCTTTGCTGTTCCTTGCCAAGTGATTCTTTAACTCACTGACCATATCCTGCTGCCCCACCCGGGCTGTCTGGGTAGCCAGTCCTGCGCTTTTCCATGCTACGATGATATCTGTATCCTCATGTATGATTCTGGTTTTCATCATCTATCTCATTCTTTCTACTCATTTTGTTTTCCCAAGCCCATTGTTACCCAACACGTGCTGGAGCAACATAGTCTCCTCCGATATCTTATCTCCTAACACTGTATCCTCAGGCCCTTGGGATAGTGATTCTTCATCATGCCTCCGGCCAGCTTGCCCCAACCCATGGAAAATCCATCCACGCAAATCAAATACCAGCCCTTTTCTCCCACACAGGGGAAGGTCTGGCCGTTCAGATAAGCCCGACAGGTACTGTCTGTGGAAGATAAATCCCATACATGCTTCACCTCATTAGGTGATAATGCCAATGCCAGTCCATGGGAAGGCTCAAAACGATTCTTTTTGCAGGTCCCCAGCTGCAAACCGGGACGAAGTACCTTCAGCCCTTTCAGAGAAGGCAACTCCTCCGGCACCAGATAGATATTGTCGCCGAACTTCATGTATTTACCGGGAAGGGCTCCTTTTAGATTCTCTGCTGCAAAGGCAGGATACTCTCCCAGTTCCTTGGGACTTACACCCTTT
>JAFUKK010000232.1 GCA_017473665.1 Lachnospiraceae bacterium | reverse complement strand
TGGTCATCGGGAGACATATGATTCTCCTTGCCGCATAGGGAATAGGTCAATGAGTGGTTGCACACATCTACCAACAGATACAGGTCATGTCCACGAACAGACTGTAAAATCATACCCTTTGCTTCGCCGGAGCCAAACCGGGGTACCTTTGTATTTAAAATATAAGAATCTCTCTGGTATCCGTTGAAAGCCAGGGAGCCTTTATGCTCGCTTTCTCTTTCTGCTCTCCACTTCACCAGATACTGATTTACAGTTTCGCCTAAGGCTTTACAACCTTCCAGCGGAATAATACCTAATGAACCTACGGGGATGGTTTCCAAATTTCGCTTTTCTTCGCGATTGCCCATGAATAAATCCTCACTTTCCTATGGGGTGCCATTAATTATTTTTGCGTTTACGCAACATTCTTACATCCGGTCCGGTTAGCTTGCATACTTGATAATTGCTGGTGATGCGGGAAAATACCCGGTCCGAATAGCGGTCACGCAGTTCCTCCAGACCTAAGTTGGTGGAGATGATGGTGGCCTTTCTACGCAGATGTCTCTCATTCAGACAGGAGAACAACTGGGAGGTCACAAAACTGTTGGTCAGTTCCGTGCCCAAATCATCAATAATGACCAAATCGCAACCATATAAATCCTCATAGAGCGCAGAGAGCTCTGATTTATCCCGGGTGTCAAAGGTCAGTCGTGCCAATGTATCAAACAATCCAACGGCACTAAAATAGATAACGGAATAGCCACATTTCAGCACTTCTCCGGCAATACATCCGGATAGGAAGCTTTTGCCAGTACCTACTGTACCATAAAAAAACAGATTGTGGTAGTCTTGTTTGAAGTTTTGTACAAAATTCCGGCAAATTTCCACCGCACGTTTGAAACGTGCCAGGTCTTCCCCTTCATAGTATTCGTAGGAAAGGGTATTAAAATTCTCATTTTCAATCATATTCTGAATGTTAGATTGTTCATAGAGAAGTGCCAGCTCCCTGCGGCGGAAACAATGACATTTAGCTCTGGCGTTGCCATCGTGGGGCAGATACCCCGTGTCCTGACAATGGGGACAGGAATAGATGGGAGCCAGGTAATCAGCAGGGTAACCGGCAGCAGTGAGTAAGTCATGTTTTTGTCTGCGATGTTGCTCCAGTGTCTGATGTAAACGTTCCCGAGTGCCTTCCACGCCGGCAATCATATCCTCTGCAAAGGCAGCAGAAATGGAACCGGTGGAGGCGTCCAGTTCCTGATAGTGTTCAACCCTTTCGTATACCTCCTGCAGGCGACGCTCCCCTTCGTGACGGTTGCGCTCCCGGGTTTCCTGATAAGTCTTCATAATTGTTTCATACTGTAATTGATTCAGTGCCACAATGTTCTCCTTATATGAACCGGATTAGTTGCTGAGTAGTTCCTGTTCCAATTGGTCAAAATCATAGTCGTTCTGACGGAACTGATTGAAGTGGTTGTTGCGGTCGCCGGTAGCAGGGGAAATGGAGTTTACATTGCGCCCCCGGCGCTGATACATCTGGTCCATCTGGGAAATATCTTCTTTTTTATGTACATTAGCTGCTTTCCAGCTGCTAAGTATCTTTTCTGCATATTCAAAACGATGCTTGTCCGTGGCCATAACAGTACGGTCGCAGGCTTCAAATATAACCTCCAGAGGAAAATCATACTCCTGAATCCAACGGGTGATATACTCCATCTCCCGATTGGTAGGAGTGTTGCTCTTGCCCAGCTGATTCATAATGGCGTAGACATTTTTGTTGTACTTGCCTACATGGCTTTCTGCCTGCTGGGGGGTGCTGATATTGCTTTCCTTCCAACTAATGGCTACCTTATCAATATATTTAAAATCTTTTTTGCCCCGGTCCACACAGTACTGAAGCAGATGGTCAATCAAATCATCAGAGAATCCCAACTCTTCTTTATAGAATAAAATAGACTTCATTTCTGCGGGAGTAAGAGGCTTGCCCATATATGATTCAGCTACAAATAAAAGTTGTGCAGTATCCTCCTGCATCTTAAATGCACGCAGTTGATCTGCAGTATATGCAGGCTTGGAGTATGCCGGTGCAACCGGTTCAACGATCCCACTGGGGGCTTCGTAGGCCACTGTAGCTACTCTGGCGGGAGTTACCCTGGGAGATGCGGCATCTGTGTCGGATGTAAGATTTAAACTGCTCTGACTGCGCAGGGAGTGCTGGGAAGCTACCAAATCATGCATATGGATACCCACCAGATTCTGGTGTGCATCAAAGCTTAAATCCAAAAGTTGCTGTTGCTCCCAGTATTTTAGGGCACGTAATACTTCCTTTTCGGTGTGATTAAACTTGTCCGCAATATCCGTAACGGAGGTGGGCAGATTGGCATTTAACATGCGTAATAAATACAGATATACCTTCAGTTGGGCATCATTGGCCTCGCCCATATACACATCAATGAAGAGATTGGAAACTACAGTAGTATCTATAGAATTGTTGTTGTACAAATTAATCAATGCCATAACTTTTCTCCATCCCAACCCATAAAAGTGGGCTTTTTATTAAAAAATGGTGGACGCTTTCAAAAAAGCATTCACCCATCCCCCCACGGCTACAGAAGATGTCTTCCGAGCAAAATGAAGTA
>JAFUKK010000231.1 GCA_017473665.1 Lachnospiraceae bacterium | reverse complement strand
CATTGCCTTTTCATGGGGATTTTTGCACACATAGACACCGCTCATGTCTCTTGGGTCAATTCCGGTGTAATACATTACCGTGGAGGCTGTGGAGGGGGTGGGATAAAAATCCTGCACCTGCTCCGGCATATAACCCAAATCCCGCAAATACTCTGCCAGCTCCACTGCTTCCTTTAAAGTGGAACCGGGATGGGAGGACATCAGGTAAGGCACCAAAAACTGGTTTTTGCCCAGTTTTTCATTCATGGCCTTATAAGCCTTGACAAAACTGTTGTATACTGCCACCTTGGGCTTGCCCAGCTTTTGCAATACGGTATCAGAAATATGCTCCGGGGCCACCTTCAGCTGTCCGCTTACATGATGCTCACACAGCTCCCGCAGGAAAGTATGGTCCTTGTCTGCCATGAGATAATCGAAACGGATACCGGAACGGATAAATACTTTCTTTACATTCGGTAATTCCCGCAGTTTTCGAAGCAGATTTAAATAATCCTTGTGGTCCACTTTCAGATTTTTACAGGGTTCCGGGAAGAGACACTGCTTATTGGGGCAGGCTCCCTTGGTCAACTGTTTCTCACAAGCAGGAGCGCGGAAATTAGCCGTGGGACCTCCCACATCATGGATATCCCCCTTGAAGTCCGGGTCCCAAACCATCTGGTTTGCTTCTGCCAGAATGGACTCATGGCTTCTGGTCTGGATGATTCTGCCCTGATGAAAGGTCAATGCACAAAAGCTGCAACCGCCAAAGCAGCCACGATTACTAATCAGAGAAAACTTCACCTCTTCAATAGCAGGAATCCCTCCTGCCTCCTCATAGGACGGGTGATAGGTACGCATATAGGGTAGTGCATACACCGCATCCATCTCACTTTGGGTTAGGGGCTTGGCCGGTGGATTCTGCACCACGTACAGCTTTCCGTCATAGGTCTCAAAGAGCCGCTTGCCGGAAAAAGGGTCCGTATTACAATACTGGGTATAAAAGCTACGGGCAAAGGCTAACTTGTCCTGCTTAATTTCCTCAAAATGGGGAAGCTCTATGGCATCGTAAATAATACTTTTATCCCGGGTCTTATACACAGTGCCGTCGATATAGGTAATATCCCTTACATCCATGCCACTATCCAAAGCCTCTGCAATCTCCACAATACTGCGCTCTCCCATACCGTAAGAAATCAAATCCGCACCGGAGTCCAAAAGGATTGACCGTTTCAGTCTATCGGACCAATAATCGTAATGGGCCAACCGGCGAAGGGATGCTTCGATACCTCCAATGATAATGGGCTTGGTCTTATAGGTCTGACGTATCAGATTACAATATACAACGGTAGCATAGTCAGGACGCTTGCCCATGACGCCCCCGGGAGAATAGGCATCGGTAGCTCTCCGCTTCTTGGACACGGAATAATGATTCACCATAGAATCCATGTTACCCCCGGACACCAAAAAGCCCAGCCGAGGCTCCCCCAGGATATTGATGGATTCCTGCACCTTCCAATCGGGCTGGGCAATGATACCCACTGTGTATCCATGGGACTGCAATACTCTGGCGATAATTGCATGCCCAAAAGAGGGATGGTCCACATAGGCATCCCCCGTAATGTATACAAAATCCAGCTGAGAGATTCCCTCTCTCGCCATATCTTCTTTTGAAATTGGTAAAAATCCGTTACTCATTCAAATATGCGCCTTTCTGCTTAATACTGTGATTATAGCATACTTGAACCGGATAGCCTAGACCTAGGATAGGTTCTTTCCGTTTACGAAGCATCCCTTTACATCCACTGCTACATAAACCTCCCGGCTGTCAGGAAGAGCCACCAGGGTGTTACAATCTTCAAAGGTAATATTTTCCCCATGACGCATATAATAACCTGCTGCCGGCAGGATACCAAAACAATTGGACTCCGGATACTGCTTGCCAAATTCAGCCGGGTTCCCGGGCACTTCAGCCACACCGCCCTTGTAAATGGTATTCACTCTGCGGAAAGTAATATCCTTCATTAAATAGGTCTTTCCTTCCGCTTCATAGCCACCTAAGTATGTACCGTAGCTACGGCGGATGCCTTCTGCATGGATATCCTCAAAGAGAATCTCCTCTACGCTACCGATGCGGTGCTGACCCCAATCCGGTGTCCGTCCCTTATCACCAATAAGGATAAAGAATGCACTTTCCACGTTCTGGATAAAGATACGGCGGAACTGCAGATTCTTAATAAGACCGCCGTCCACACTTTGGATGGAGATGGCACAGGTACGGGTATCCTTGATAATACAATCCTCGCAGATACAGTTGGTAAATCCGCCATAGCTATAGGTACCGAATTTGATACCATTAGCCATGGTACTGATGATAAAACAGTTACGCACTAATGTATTATCACAGCCGCTTTCATTACCACTTTTAAAGCACATGGCATCATCATCGGCCTTGATATTACAATTTTCCACCAACACATCATAACAATCACAAAGGTCAATACCATCCCTATTGGGATACCAGGTGGAATCAATATTGATGTCATGAAGGTACAAATCGTCACACTCCACCAGGGGAATGGTCCACATACCTGCATCCTTTACATATAGGTCACAGATTTCCACATTAGGACAACCTACCAGCAAAATAGCACTGACTCTCAGACTTTCCGAACCGTAAGCTCCGGGAAAGTCTCCGCTGCCATCAATGGTTCCGCCACCGCAAAGACGGATGTTTTCCTGATCGTCCGCAAAAAGTAACGCCTTCTGAGGTCCCTGGACGATGGTATTCCAGTTGGGATGTTTCTCACTGAGGCGCACCGGATAAGCCTCCAAATCCAAGGTACCTTTAAGGATTGCATTTTCCTCAATATACAATGTCACATTCTTCTTTAATTCCAGCATACCTGACAGGAAGGTACCTCCCTCCAGATACACGATACCTCCGGTGGTACTACAGGTATCAATGATTTCCTGTAATTTGCAGGTAATTAAGGTCTTTCCGTCTGCTTCCACGCCCATTTTTCTGGCATGATAAACTGTCTGGGACTGTGCCAGCTGCTCTATAGCGGGAACCGGATTGGGATACACGCTAAGCTGTCCTACATACATGACACCCCCGTGACTGCCCATCCAAAGTTCCTCTACCTGCTTTGCAGGAACAAATAATCCTGCTCTGTGTAGCATCCGCTCTCCATCTATATAAAGGGAGTATACCCCCTGCTGCAAATTCACGGACACATAAATACTGTACCAGTCATCACTCTGGAAATGACATAGCTTCTGCTTTTTCTGCCCGTCATAAGCATAGAAATAAGCGCCTTCCGTATCCAATTGCAGTACCTTCTGCAAAGTACCATCGTACTCTCCCAGCACCGTCAGTACATTGACACCTGTATTGTGAATATCCATTTTCACCCATTGGGAAATCACCAACCGGTCACCTGTTTTTTCTATTTTCTTTTGGACACAGGTACCTTCTCCTGCAATCCGTAAAGGCTCTGTGTATTTTTCCTGTAATAAATAAGCAATCTCTGAACGGGAAGTCATATCCTTGCCCGGATTTTCATAACTGTGTACTGCTGAATGATTCATAATTCTACCTCCATGATTGGTCAATCGGGTGTTTCTTCGCTCTTATACCATCAGTATAGCACATATTCGAGCCATTTCTTTGCGATATACGCGCAAAATATTGCGTGAACGAAGCACATCTGATACACTACTCTTATAGCAAAGTGAGTTATAGTAACCACTCATATATTGAGAACCTATCCAAGAGGTGCTTTTATGAACCAACCATACTATTATGAACCCTATACATCTGCCGTTTTATGTCAGCACAAAAATACCGTGGGCTATCAAACCTTTCCCTATCATCGGCACAATGGCTTTGAAATCTATCTCTTTCTTTCCGGCAATATCCGGGTGTATGTAGAAAGCAACTGCTATGAGCCTACCCCCGGCCAATTCCTGCTGATTCCCCCTACCTGCATGCATCGCATTGTAAGCCAGGACAACGGGAATTACGAAAGGGTGACCATTAATCTCAAAGAATCCGTATTGGAAGCATTATCCACCGGAAAGACAGATCTTGGTGCCTGTTTTTCTCCTGCTGTTCCGGTGCCCATTTCCCTATCGGAAACAGAAAAGGACCAATTCTTACATATCTGCCATCAATTAAATGATGCCCTTACTTCCACCGAATTCGGTGCTGATGTGGCAGTCAACATTCATTTAAGCCAACTGCTGCTCTTGGTCAATCGGTGCTGCCGCAGGTCTGTAGCCCTGCCCGCCAACCTGATGCCTCCCTTGGTAAAGGAAGTGATGCTCTACATCCAGCAACATCTGGCAGAGGAATTGACTCTGGAACAGCTGGAAAAGCATTTTTTCCAAAGCGGCACCTATATCAGCCGACTCTTTAAGTCCCACACGGGACTGACCCTGCGGGAGTATATTCTGGACTGCCGCATTGAACAGGCCAAAAAGCTACTCCAGGAAAAACAAAGCGTGTCCGAAGCCTGCTATGGCTCCGTCTTTGGGGACTATGCCAATTTCATCCGCAGCTTTACCAAAAAAGTAGGCGTATCTCCGGGGAAATACGCCAAGCAGTTGCAATTATAACTGTCATTTCGTTAAGTGTCTATGCATTAAATTAAGCCGTCAATTCAAATTAAAATGAATTGACGGCTCCTTCTTTATAATAGCATAACTTTTCTAATTGGAAAACTGAAAGTTTGCGCGTAGCAATGAGCCATGCGCAGATGAGCCGAAGGTGACTGCTGGGTGCTTGCACACAGGCAGGCGCATTCGAGCGAAGATGCATACGGCGAACGCCGCGACACTGAGCAAGCTCTGCTTGCGATGTGTCGGCATGGCTCATGCATAACTTCAAATTTGTACTCGCTTTCACCCTCTCTATAAGACCGAAATTTTCCGCTTCATCATGTCATTTTATTTTCATCACTCAAAAACATCAAAACAACAGGCAAATCTATTTCCGAAAACCTTTTTTCGTCAATCAACTTTCTAACTTCATCCAGCCCTTCCCAGTGCACATCTCCGCTATCGTCTCCTTCCCTTTGCGGTTCTCCTTCCGCTTCACAAAGAAAGTAAACTCCGAAGGAATCTACCGGTCCTTCTATTGTCTGATAGGAAGCATATGGCTTTATGCATTCCATAGAAAAACCACTGCCCGTTGTTATAACAGAATCTTGCTCACCTTGAATCCTTTTCACCTTCAAACCGGTTTCTTCCATAATCTCTCTTCTCAGTCCATCAACCATTTTCTCATACTCGTTTATTCTTCCTCCCGGCAATTCGTATACTTCCGGTTCTCCCACTCTTTTTCGCAACTGAATCATCAGTTGCTTTCCGTTCTCCGATTCCCTAACAACTAGTCCTCTTACATTAACATGTATCATACCTTCACCATTCCCCAAAAATCTTTTCAACTTACAACTTCAACAGAATTATTCTGTAACTATATCGAATAAATCCGTAAGCTGCTCACAACACACTTTACCTTTTACTTTCTTATGAACAAGAACCGGTTTCATTCCTGCCACTTCTTGGATGGCAGTATCATCGCATGTTCCCCCAATATCTCCCTGCAAATCCGCAGTTCCAACTTCTGCCTGTGCTCCAGATGACTCACCAAGTCAACAAAGTCCTGATAGCCCAGGGTCTGCCCCTGGGGGCTCTCCTTCAGATATTCTATCATCAAAGGATACCACACCTCATTACTATCAGCGTCCATCCTTTCCCGGCGAATCTGCATCAGATTGCCGGAGATATCTTCACTTTCCAAATAAATCAGTAGAAAATGCTCCCGCTCCACATGCTGCCACAGCTGACGGTAGAACTCTACTATCTCCTCATCTGGCAGCTGATAGTATAATATCAAATCTTCAATGATATTTTGGAAGAAAGCACATTCAAATACATTGCCCTCCCCATGAAAAGAACTGTACCGGTCAAAAATAATCTGCCGGAACTCTGCAAGGCTCTTACGCCCCTGATAAATCTCGTACTGCTCCATGTACTTATGAAAGCCGGGATAGTCAGTAATAATCCGGGTATAAGCTACTATATAGTACGCCCCCTCCTGCATGGTCCATTTCCGGATTTCCTCTGTAATATCCGGATACTGCTTAAGGGCCTGCTCGTATTGCTCACAGGTCATATAACAGCACCAGGCCAGCTCCACAGGGCACAAATCACCCTCCCGATAAATATGTAAATCCGGTCTGCGTTTCTCGACTGTGCTGGTCAATGTGCTCTTTCCGGCACCCTGAAGCCCTTCAATAAATATATTTTTAGCCATATATTACCTCCCTATCCTAGCGCTGTACGTTGTTTCGTCCACTTTTATCTTATCAGTGAATACAACTCCTTGCAAGAATGACTCTTGTCTCCTGCAAAACTATCACGCTACGAATCGTAGCACTTATGTAAAGCGAAATTTCTTGCTCCTTATCAAGACCGGTGGTAGGATTATTGTAATCTAATACAGGAGGACTTGCGATGACACTAGGAGAAAGAATAAAAAAATACCGCCATGTGGAAGGCTTATCCCAGGACGAGTTGGCAGAAAGACTAAATGTATCAAGACAGGCCATTACCAAATGGGAAAATGATAATGGTGTGCCGGATATTGATAATCTCATTGCTCTTAGCAGATTAATGGGACTCACACTGGATGAGCTGGTTATGGGAGAAACGGAAGAAAGTGTTTCCATTATCACCCAAGAAGTTACTTATCAAAGAAAGCGGAACAGTAACACATGTCTGTTTTCAGCAATCCTTTTTTCATTTGTTGCATTTTGTCATATTATGGCTTGCATTTCAAATGTGGGGAAAGGAAATTTCGATGCCGCAATGATAAACGGGTTTACCATCATTATCTCTGCCATACCCATCATTATAAATTTGAAAAGATATTTTATCTTGAAAGAGCAATAAAATAATACTTATTGACGTAAAAAAGCCGTCCACTCAATCTCATGAATGGACGGCTGAACTTTTATCTTGAAGCCAAAGCCTGTGCAATATCCTTCTGCATGTCAATCACTGCTGCTCTGGAAGCATCTGCGTAGCCCTGACCACCGAAGGAAGCATACTGCTCCTGCTGGTAGGCTGCGATGATACCTCTGGAAGAGTTGATGATGGCACCCAGACCATCTTCATTGAAGAAGTGTACCAGGTCTGCACCCTTACCGCCCTGAGCACCGTAACCGGGTACCAGGATGAAGGTATTGGGCATTACCTTACGCAGGAGCTTGCCCTGCTCCGGATAGGTAGCACCTACTACCGCACCTACGTAGCTGTAACGTCCGGTCTCGGGCATGCATGCTGCACCCCACCTAGCCACCTGCTCACCCATATGCTCGTATAGGGGCTTGCCTTCGATGATACGATCCTGGAACTCGCCACTGCTGGGATTGGAGGTCTTGACTAATACGAAGATACCCTTGCTCTCTTCCTTACATACCTTAGTAAAAGGATTGATACCGTCAGAACCCAGGTAAGGGTTTACGGTAGCGAAGTCCTCGTCAAAGCCATAGTAGCTCTTGCTGCCTACCTGTACCTTGCCTAAGTGACCTACTGCATATGCTTCGGAGGTAGAACCGATATCGCCACGCTTTACATCACCGATGACTACCAAATCCTTCTCCTTACAGTAATCTACGGTTTTCTTGAAAGCAATGAGGCCGGGAATACCAAACTGCTCGTACATCGCAATCTGAGGCTTTACAGCGGGTACCAAATCATAGATGGCATCCACAATACCCTTATTATACTGCCAGATAGCTTCTGCTGCACCCTCTAAGGTCTCGCCATACTCTGCAAAAGCTGCCTTCTGAATATGCTCCGGTACAAATTTCATCATAGGGTCTAGGCCTACTACGATGGGAGCGTTGGTTTTCTGAATCTTACTAATTAATTTATTAATCATAGAAACTCTCCTTTCTATTTTTTCTCTTATCTTCCATGACCTGCATCATACGAACAAAACCTATCCATAAGCAGGTACTTGAATCCGTCGGTACTTACGCGGTGTATTTTAGCGCGTTATGTACCGCTACTGGATTCATGTAGCGAGAGCGTGCCTGCGATGGATTGTTTTGATTGTACGATGCAGGCTACAGAATCACCACATAGCTTTGGCGTTGTTCTTTCGAGCAACGCCAATTATTTTCAACTATTTACTATACAGTAGCAGTCATCAAACTGTCAACATATTTCTTAATATTTGACACATTTGCATACTTCTTTACACTGCCACCCTCTACTACTACCAGAGTAGGTGCCTGCATGATGCTCAGGCTCTCGGTCAGCTCTGCCTCTTCCTCTGCATCGATTACGGTATAGGATACATTCTTTAAGAATTCCTTGGCCATCTTGCAGTTAGGGCAGGTCTTGGTGGTAAACAGATATGCACCATCTGCCAGGGTCTGCTCTGCATTACATCCGCAGTTCTCAGCCTGCTGTTCCTTTACCTGACCGGCTCTCTTGCATACAGAAGTCTCCACCACATACTCTGTTCTGTTTCCATACTCCTGCAATTTACCATCATTCCAGTTCTGTACAGGACGGTAGTAACCAGTAATACGGCTATAAACCTCAGTAGGTGCACCACAGTGAGGACACTCTTTGACTTCTCCGGTCAAATAACCATGCTCACGGCAGATGGAGTAAGTAGGTGATAAGGTATAGTAAGGCAGCTTATAATTGGTAGCAATGGTACGTACCAGGTTCGCTGCAGCCTGCCAATCGGGCAATTTCTCTCCCAGGAATGCATGGAATACAGTACCGGAGGTATAAAGGGTCTGTAATTCATCCTGGATATCCAGCGCTTCAAAAATATCAGCGGTAAAATCCACCGGCAAATGAGAAGAATTGGTATAGTAAGGGGTATCTCCCTGCTTACCTGCCGTCTTAATCAAAGGCCATTTTTTCTTGTCATGTTTTGCCAGACGATAGGTGGTACTCTCTGCAGGGGTAGCCTCCAGATTGTACAAATCACCATACTTCTCCTGATAATCGGACAAGCGGTTTCTCATGTGGTTCAATACCTCCTGAGTAAACTCCTGTACCGCCTTATCGGTCATATCTGCACGAAGCCAGTTGGCATTCAGGCCCACCTCGTTCATACCAATCAAACCGATGGTAGAGAAATGATTATCAAAGGAACCCAAATATCTACGGGTGTAAGGATACAATCCCTCCTCCAGCAATCTGGAAATAACACCACGCTTAATCTTCAGGGAACGTGCTGCAATGTCCATCATATGATTCAGACGGGCATAGAACTCATCCTTATTAGCGGATAAATAAGCAATTCTGGGCATATTGATGGTCACTACGCCCATACTGCCGGTGCTTTCGCCGGAACCGAAGAAGCCACCTGTCTTTTTACGCAGTTCACGCAAATCCAGTCTCAGACGACAGCACATACTACGTACATCGCTGGGCTCCATATCGGAGTTAATATAATTTGAGAAATAAGGAGTACCGTACTTGGCTGTCATCTCGAACAGCAAGCGGTTATTCTCCGTATCGGACCAGTCAAAGTCACGGGTAATGGAGTAGGTAGGAATGGGATACTGGAAACCACGGCCATTGGAGTCACCTTCAATCATGGTCTCGATGAATGCCTTATTCACCATGTCCATTTCCTTCTTACAATCCTTATATTTGAAATCCATCTCCTTACCGCCTACAATCGCAGGCAGCTCTGCCAGGTCGTTAGGAACGGTCCAGTCCAGAGTAATATTAGAGAAAGGCGCCTGGGTACCCCAACGGCTGGGGGTATTGACACCATAAATAAATGCCTCAATACACTTCTTTACCTCAGGATAGGTCAGGTTGTCCACCTTGACAAAGGGTGCTAAATAGGTATCAAAGGAAGAAAATGCCTGCGCACCTGCCCACTCATTCTGCATGATACCCAGGAAGTTCACCATCTGGTTGCAAAGTACGGACAGATGCTTTGCAGGTGCAGAAGTAATCTTTCCGGTGATACCGCCCAAACCTTCCTGAATCAGCTGCTTTAAGGACCAGCCTGCGCAATAGCCGGTAAGCATGGACAAATCATGGATATGGATATCTGCATTTCTATGAGCCTCTGCTATCTCCTCATCATAAATTTCAGATAACCAATAATTAGCAGTAACTGCGCCGGAATTACTTAAAATCAAACCACCTACAGAATAGGTAACAGTAGAATTCTCCTTTACACGCCAGTCCTCTACCTTCACATAGCTGTTTACCACATCCTTATAATCCAGAATAGTGGATTTCATGGTACGCATCTTCTCTCTCTGCTTACGATAAAGAATGTACGCCTTAGCCACCTCTTCATAGCCTGCCTGTCCCAGTACACGCTCCACACTATCCTGGATATCCTCCACATGGATAGCATCATTCTCCACCTTTGACTGAAAATCTGCAGTAACACGAAGCGCCAGCAAATCCACAATATCATTGTTATAATTCATCTGCGTAGCCACAAATGCCTTCATGATAGCGTCATTAATCTTGGTCAGCGTAAAGTCTGCCCGCTCGCCATCACGCTTGATTACCTGAAACATAAATAACCCTCCCTTAATACATTTCATCTTTTGCCGAAACTACGTTTATTCTAACATTATCCGGCACAAAAGTCAACGCATTAGCACAAGATATGGTGGTTTATTTTCTCCCACAAACAATATATATTGTGTCTCCGCACCACTCCACCTACACCACTGCCCACCCGGAGTATGCATCCCTGCCCCCACCCGCCTCCGTTGCGCCAAGGGGCATGCCTCCCCATAGCCTGCGCTTTAGTTACAGCTTGGATGGATTTTCAAAAAACGGAGGTTGTGGTTAGGGATGGTGTCTTTTACCGAATGGACCTTGCCCGCCTGCTGTGGGTCCTGCGAAGACAGCTTGGAGAATGAGGCACAATGTCTGTAACATAGATACTTCCATGGGCATACGTTTCGTGCCATCAGTTGTCTAAGCAAACGCAATAAAGAATAGCACAAGGGACAGGCACGCACAAAGGGCACATCCGTGTACCCCTTGTGCTCATTCGACATCCATGTCGAATGGCCTTGCCCCTTATGCGTTTGCTAAGACAACGGTATGGACACTCCACTTGTCATGCCCATCAGAAGTATCTATGTTACAGACATTGTTTATCTAAGTATATGGCTGTCTTTGCAGGACATATTGCAGGCGTAGGCAATGTCCATCGTTTAAAAGGACACCATCAATAGACACTACCGCAACCCCGTTTTTTAGGAAATCCCCAAGGTGTAATCCGCGCTGGCTATGGGGTGGCATGCCCCTTGGTGCAACGGCGACAGGCAGGGGCAGGGACACATACTCCGGGTAGGCAAAAAAACGCCTCCGCGGATGCGGAGACGTCGTGTTATCTGGTATTTAGGAAAATTTGCTCCCGAAGAGCAATTTCATCGTCGGGATATAAGGTCAGGTAAGTACTGAGCAAGGATGCAGCAGTCTCAAAATCCCCCAGGTATTCATAGGCAACGATTTCGTTAAAAGATAGGGTCTGACGCATATCTGCCTCCTGGAGAGCTAAACCCTGCTGGAAAGCATGCAAGGCTTTCGTATAATCCCTTTTGGCCATTTCACATAGGCCCAACTGATTGTACAGCTTACCGCTGCCCTGATGCTGATCCAGATAGTTGTTGTATACATTGGAAGCATAGTTATAATCACCCAGTGCCTCATAGGATTTGCCCAAATAAAGGCAACTGGCCTCATTGCCGTCCTCACGGGCCTTTTCCAATTCCAGGCATGCCTGCTGATATTCACCCATGTAATAATAAATACGGCCCATATCAAAATGGCCCAGTTTCACATCATCAGCAGTCAACACAGTGGACAAATACTCCTGTCCTGCTTCCCGATATCCTGCCTGTGCCAATGCCTCATATATCTGAATCAGGCGGTCATAATTGGTAGGTTCCAGCTCCACTGCAGTGTCAAAATCAGCCTTGGCAGCCACATAGTCATCCAAATGTAGAGACACACTGCCACGCAGGAAGAAAGCTTCTGCCCCCGGACGCAGCTGGATAATAGAATCATAAGTACTTATGGCCTCTGCATACTTACTACATTTTGTATACGCGGCCGCCAGATAATAATTGATATCAAAATCAATATCCTGCACCATGCCATCGCTTAATGCCAATGCTTCCAGAAAATATTCCTGGGCCTTCTCATACTCTGTCATGCCCATGTGGGCAATGCCCCGGCCTCGGGCAATCAGCCTGGCATTTTCTTCCTGGTTCTCTGCCTCCTGAAATTTATCCAGAGCCGCCTGATAATCCAATTGTCCGATGAGCTCCATTCCTTCCGTCACCAAATCTGCCTTTTGGCCGCAGGCCGTAAGGAACAACACCAATGCTCCCACCAAACACAGAACCGGTAGTTTGTTACATTTTTTAAAAGACATATCCTCTCTCCACTTAATCATTCAATTCAGAGGTACAATGAGGACATCTGGTTGCATCAATGGCGATCTCACTCTTACAGTACATACATACCTTGGTGGTAGGTGCTGCAGGTGCTTCCTCCTCTACCTTCTTACGGCTCAGCTTTTCATTCAGTGCATTAAGCGCCTTTACCAAGCAGAAAATCACAAAGGCAGTAATCAGGAAATTAATCACTGCCGTAATAAAATTACCATAGTACAAAATGGGAGCCTCTTCTCCCTCCCCCAGTACTACAAACAGATTGGAAAAATCCGTACCGCCAAAAATGCCTAAAATCGGGGTCAAAATATCTTTATTCAAGGAAGTAACAATGGAAGTAAAGGCGCCACCCACGATAACACCCACTGCCATATCCATTACATTTCCTCTTAAAATAAACTTTTTAAATTCACCAAAAAAACCTTTGCCTTTGCTCATATCTCTTGTACTCCTTTGTCAAAATTTGTTGAATCAACGCTATCTAAAGTGTACCATATGAAAAGCCATTGCTCAAGTATCTTCCCGGCAATGGCTTTCATTTTTTTCTATTATCTTTTTTATGCAGTAAATGCAGCTCATGCAGAGCACGGGTCACTGCCACATACCACAGTTTGGCATCCTTTTGGCGGGAAAAGGCTGCTTCCAAATCCGGGTTCCACAGGATAACCACATCAAATTCCAGGCCCTTGGTCAGGTGAATAGGCAGGATGGTCACACCCTCCAGCCATTTGCCTACCCAGTCTGCCTCCTGCTGGTCCCGACAGACCACAGCAATGCTCTCGTATCCCTTGGTCCGGGCATCTGCTATGATAGACTCTGTAGCAGTATACATCTCCTCCTCGCTCATGGACTCACTCTCCTGCACCGGTAGCCCGTGCCGGATCACCGGGTCGATTTTGTAGCGTCCAAAGGACGCCTTCTCCAGAATTTTACCTGCATACTCCGAAATCTCAATGGTATTTCGGTAGCTTTTGGACAGTAGACGGAATACATCCCTCTCTCCGTTTAACACCCATTTACGCAGTTCTGCCCAATCGTTCATTCCACATTCATAGTCTATATTCTGGGATACATCTCCCATAATGGTGAAATAACACTTAGGCAGTACCCGGCGCAGGGCATAATAGGGTGTGATGCCAAAGTCCTGGGCCTCATCGATGAACAGCTGACCGAATTCCTCATCCTCCGCTTTCCTGCTGACCCGGTACTGAATCACCAGAAGAGCCGCCAAATCATACACATCATACCGATACTTCATGGCATTTCCCGAATGCTCTGCCAGATTCAGCTTCCCCGGGTGCATCCGCTCATACTCCACCAGAAAGGCCTGATAAAGCTCATAGATACTTTCCTTGGGTATCCGGTTTTTGTAGTAATCCTTGTATTGTCTGCATTTCTCACGGTAGTATTCCTTCTCCCCTTCAGGACAGAGGAATTTGATACGGGTCTTCACCCTCTCGTCCAGGGTCCGCAACACTCTGGCAATACTGAAATCCGGATTTTCCTCAAAAAGCCGCTCCTTACTACTCTCAGTGATAATAGTACCCAAAGCCTTATCCACCAAGGGACCGTCAGCATAAAACCGTTCTCTCATGCGCTTCAGCCAAATCTCTAAATCCAACATAAAATCCATGCGACTACGGACACTACCGTCTCCGGTCACCGAAATGACCTGATATTTTTTCAACCATTCTTTCCCCAGCAGATGAGTCAGCATCACATCCATCCGTTTCTGCTTGATATTGGGCACATCCAGCTCCGGCAAGCCGCTGGTAATGTAATTCAAAAGTAAATCATTTCCGCCGATAATACAGAATTCGTTGGACATAAATCTTTCTTTGTAATTGTACAAAATGTAGGAAATCCGATGCATGGCCACGGTGGTCTTACCGCTACCTGCCACTCCCTGGACCAGTATATTGGCAAAGGGGGACTGGCGGATGATTTCATTCTGCTCCTTCTGGATGGTGGCAATGATATCTCCCAGTACCGCTTCCTTATTTTGGGAAAGGTATTGTATCAACAGCTGGTCATTGGAGGCCACATCACTGTCGTAATACCCCAGCAGCTGCCCCTCCTGCACGTCGTAGGTACGCTTCAGTTCCAAATCGATGTCCACACTGCTCCCATCAGGCAGATAGTAACAGCCCGCTCCCAATTCATTCTCGTAGTATACCGTGGAAATAGGGGCGCGCCAGTCTGCGATGACCACATCCGTCTGGTTTCGGAAAATACCGTTCTTACCGATATATACCCGCTCCGGCTTTTGTCTGGCATGCTCCTGATAATCAATCCTTCCGAAATATGGCTGTTTCTTGGCGGCCCGGTTTTTCCTCAGCTGCCCCTCCGCATGCTCCTCCAGACTGACACTGGTCATGGCCTGATTGTACAGCTCCGGGTCCCCGGTCTTCATAGCCTTCATTAAACGCTGAGTTTCCTGATGCCGCAATTCATACTCCCGCTCATATCCCACGATATTTCGCTCAATCAGCTCCAGACATTCCTTAAAATGTTCCTGCTCCTGCACAAAATCCTTTTGTGACTCCATGTTACTCCTCCCGGCCTTACGCCTTCTAACAGTTTACCACTCTCTCCCGAACTGTATTACAAGTATATCGCAAACTAAAAATATTACTAGACTTTTATTTTACTTTATGATAGACTGTATACTGAAGTTTGGGCAAAAATACCTCTCGTAATACGAGAGGTATTTTTACGTTATTTCGTTTGTTTAAAATACTTATTCTCATACAATGTCATTCCAATCCATCTTTCATACTGCTCCACTTATTTCTTCTATTCTACACTCTCATTTGTGACAATTTTATTTTCCCCGGGTATTTCCATTTTTCAATGTTTTGGATATAATAAAGGAAGTAATTTAGGAAAGAATGGGACTGTCATGCAAGAAATCAATCGCAATATCCAGGAAGGTAATTTCAAACAGATGTACCTATTGTGCGGGGAAGAGCGTTATCTAAAGCGTCAATACGCAGAACGTTTAAAAACTGCCCTGTGCAACGAAGGGGACAATATGAACAATCACTTCTACGAGGGCAAGGATGTGCCTGTGGGAGAGATTATTGATTTGGCCGAGACGCTGCCTTTTCTGGCAGAGCGAAGAGTAATCTTTATTTCTAACAGTGGTTTGTTTAAGTCCGGCGGCGAAAAGATGGCCGAATATCTGACAGAGCCCAATGAATCCACCCTGTTTATCTTTGTAGAAAGCGAAGTGGACAAGCGTAGTAAGCTGTATAAGACCCTGCAGACCAAGGGACACATTGCTGAGTTTAACATACAGGATGAGAATACTTTGAAGCGTTGGATTGCAGGCATCCTGAAAAAAGAAGGTAAGCGGATTACAGAGCGTACCGTGGAGCTATTCCTGACCAAGACCGGCACCGATATGGAAAATATTCAGATGGAGCTGGAAAAGCTGATTACCTACTGTCTGGAGAAAGACGTGATTACCGATGAGGATGTGGAGGCTATTTGTACCACCCGTGTGACCAATCAGATATTCGATATGATTACTGCCATTGCCCAGAAAAATACCACCAGGGCCTTGGAATTATATTACGATTTATTGGCTTTAAAGGAGCCGCCCTTGCGTATCCTGTTCCTTATCGCCCGCCAGTGCAATATGCTGCTTCAGACCAAGGAACTGAAAACCAAGGGCTTTGATAACCGGGCCATCGGCACCAAGCTGGGGGTACCGCCCTTTATCGCCGGGAAATATGTGACCCAGGCTACCGCCTTCAAGACCAGCACTCTGCGAAATGCAGTAAAGAAATGCGTAGATGCGGAGGAAGCGGTGAAAACCGGTAAAATGAATGATATGATGAGCGTAGAGATGCTGATAGTGTCGGTGCTGTAGTACCGACACTATTTTTAGGATTCTATCAATTACCATTCTACTTCAATCACGCATTTGTCTCCACCGGTTTTTATACTTTCAAGTAACGTCACTCTAATATCTTTCTTAAACACTTCTTTGAAAATACCTTCCGCATTTCCTAAAGTACAATAACACCAAGTTCTTGCCAGTTCTTGGGGCACTCTTTTTACACAGGCACAATAACATTCCGGATAACAAAAGAGTATTTTATTATCACATATGTATTCAAGCACGGCAAAAGTTTCCTTTGCATTAAAATCATTCACAAACTGTTCCACGCTGTTTGCTTTATTCCAATACTTTAAAATTTTGACAGCGATTGATTTTCCGTCATTGCATCTGCATTCTTTTCTTAGCTTTATAATTGTTTCACTGTCAAAATGTTCTTCAAGATAATTACATGTACTCTTTGCCCATTCATATTTCTTTTCAATATTTGCGCTTTTTGACAACGGATATCCGACTTCAAATTTAGCTGCCGCATCATTTCCTACATTTCTTCTGAGACTATCAATCAATCTTATCGAGTGTGCATTATCATTTTGGGCCATAATTCTCTCCTCTACAACTTCAAACATATTTGGTCATACTTCTCCGGTAGCTCACGTAGATACCGGAAACATTCCTCCGCATCATAAACAATCCCATTCTCTTTACATTTCCTACGAAATAATCCCATTAGTTCCCCACTTCTGTCGCTGGGCAATTCATAGGCATATCCATATCTCCTATGATATTTTTCTTTCAAGCCCGGAAAATGCTTATCCAGGGCAGCGTAGAAATATTCCCGATTTCCCTCACGAAGAGTCATCCCCATTCCGAAATTGATAATTCCGTATACTCCGGCCTCTATACAAGCATCCAGAATACCTTCAATATTTTCCCTCGTATCATTGATATAGGGTAATATGGGAGACAGCCATACGACCGTAGGAATACCGTTATCCCGGAAAATCTGTAATGCCTTCACCCGATCCTTTGTGGTGCACACATTGGGCTCCAATATTTTGCACAGTTTTTCGTCATAGGTAGTCAGTGTCATCTGCACCACACATTTGACCTTCTGATTAATACTTTTCAACAAATCCAAATCCCGCAAAATCCGGTCTGACTTGGTCTGAATAGCCAGGCCGAATTCGTAACGGTCTATAATCTCCAAGCATCTTCTGGTAAGCTGTAATTGCTCCTCACAGTGCATGTAAGGATCACACATGGCGCCCGTACCTATCATACATTTTTTACGCTTGGAACGAAGTGCCTTTTCCAATAGCTCCGGCGCATTCTGTTTCACTTCAATGTCCTCAAAATCATGGGTAAACTGGTAGCATTTACTTCTGCTGTCACAATAAATGCACCCGTGGGTACATCCCCGGTACAGATTCATTCCGTTCTGAGCGGATAAGATTCCTTTCGCATTTACATAGTGCATTTCACTTTTCTCCATCCGTAAATGTTTCTGCCAGTTTCTG
>JAFUKK010000230.1 GCA_017473665.1 Lachnospiraceae bacterium | reverse complement strand
GTCAGCTTTATGACCCAGAAGATGAAGGTAGAATTTGCAGAGGGCGCAGAGGAAGCAGTGGTAATGGCGCAGGTGATAAAGGCTTGTAAGAAAGTAGAAAGTGACTGCGAGATTTTCCTGGATTAGGCAGGTGGGATTTGATGAGCAAGAAACAGAAGAAAGTATTATATCGGATTATCCTGTCGGCGGTGCTTTTGGTGGCAGTGTCCCTGGTTCCTTGGGAGCAGTGGATTTCCTCACAGGGGCTGATGGGCATGGTGCGTCCGGCGGCATATCTGCTTCCTTATTTTGTAATTGGTTATGATATCTTGCGTAAAGCAGTGCTGGGAATTATACACGGCGAGATTTTTGATGAGAATTTTCTGATGGCTGTGGCCACTGTGGGAGCTATGTGCCTGGGGGATTACCGAGAAGGTGTGGCGGTAATGCTGTTTTATCAGATTGGTGAGCTGTTCCAGGCAGTGGCGGTGGGCAAGAGCCGCAGGAATATTACAGCCCTGATGGATATTCGGCCGGATTATGCCAACATCCTGAATGAGAATGGGAAAATAGAGAGGATGGACCCGGAGGATGTGCAGATAGGTGCCGTGATTTTGGTTGGTCCGGGTGAAAAGATTCCCATAGACGGGGAAGTGGTGGATGGTCAGGCCAGCTTAAATACCAGTGCCCTTACGGGAGAGAGTATGCCCCGACAGGTGGCTGTGGGAGATTCTGTTATCAGCGGTTGTGTGAATCAATCCGGAGTATTGAAAATCCGTACCACCAAAGAGTTCGGGGAATCCACCGTATCCAAGATACTGGAACTGGTGGAAAATTCCAGTATGAAGAAATCCCGCACGGAGAATTTTATTACACGTTTTGCCAAATATTATACCCCGGCAGTATGTTATGGCGCGTTGGCGTTGGCGTTATTACCACCCATTGTAAATCTGTTGTTGGGAAATGGCCCGAGCTGGGGAGCATGGGTGACCAGGGCATTGACCTTTCTGGTAATCAGCTGTCCCTGTGCCTTGGTAATATCCATCCCGCTTAGCTTTTTTGGCGGCATTGGCGGAGCCTCTGCGCGGGGGATTCTGGTAAAGGGGTCTAATTATCTGGAGGCCTTGTCACAGGCCAAATATGTGGTGTTTGATAAGACCGGTACCTTGACCAAGGGTAATTTCCAGGTGACGGATCTGTGTCCTGCAGAGGGTATAAATGAGGCGGAATTACTGGAATTAGCTGCCTATGCAGAATGCTATAGCAATCATCCCATCAGCAAAAGCCTGAAAGAGGCCTATGGGCAGGAACCGGACGCCAATAAAGTGACAGAAGTGTCAGAAATAGCCGGTCATGGACTAAAGGCCCGGGTGGACGGACGGATGGTTTGCGTGGGCAATGATAAGTTGATGGAGGCAGAGGGAATTGCGTCTGTGAAGGATATTGCGGTAGTGGGTACCGTGGTTCACGTAGCTGTGGAAGGTCGCTATCTGGGATATATCTTGATTTCTGATGTGCTGAAGGAGACTGCAGTGCAGGCTATGACGGAGCTGAAGGCTGCAGGCGTGAAAAAGCTGGTTATGCTGACGGGAGACAGTGACAGCGTGGCACGGCAGGTAGGAAGTGTGTTGGGCGTGGATGAAATCCATAGCGAATTACTACCGGCAGATAAGGTGGAACAGGTAGAGCGTTTGCTTAAGGGAAAGCGTCCCAAGGAGAAATTGGCCTTTGTGGGGGATGGTATTAACGATGCACCGGTACTTTCCAGAGCAGATATCGGCATTGCCATGGGTGCCTTGGGCTCCGATGCAGCCATAGAGGCGGCTGATATTGTGCTCATGGATGATGACCCGGCCAAGATTGCTCTGGCTATGAAGATATCCAGAAAGTGTCTGGGCATCGTGTATCAGAATATTGTATTTGCCCTGGGAGTAAAGGGCATCTGTCTGATACTGGGGGCTATGGGAATTGCCAATATGTGGATGGCTATTTTTGCGGACGTGGGTGTTATGGTATTGGCAGTATTGAATGCCATCCGTTGCCTGAAGGTAAAAGAATAACCAACGAAAGAAGAGGCTGTAATGGTACGAAAGTATTGTTGCAGTCTTTTATTATCCTGTGCAATGGGATGGAGAAAAGGATGTTTTGCGGTAAATGGCGGGTACCTCATTGAGCGAAATGTATTACTGTGGTTTGGAAATAGCAAGATTTAAGGACTAGTTCACAAGTTATAAAGAGCCAAAAAGAAAGAAATTTGAGTAATATTAGATTATACAGAGTGGTTTCGGACAGAAGATAAACAGAGAAAGGCAGATGATTCTATGAGACGAAGAAATATGGCGTTGCGAATCGGAAGTTGTATTTTGGCAGCATCGATATTGCTCATGGGTTGCGGACTGGAAAATGCATCCCAAAGTGAATCCACAGGAGGATTTCAGGAGATAAGCGAAGATGCCGAAGTGAATGAGACTGATACAGAAGAAACGGAGGATGAATTAATGGAACAGTATAAAAAGAGCGTGAAGACAACAGCATTTTATAAGGCACCGGGGAACACCAATCCCATTATGAGCCAGAAATTTGGCGCAGACCCTTATGCAATGGTATACGAGGATCGTGTATATTTTTACATGACAGCAGATGCCTTTGAATATGATGCAAAGGGTGAAGTGATAGAGAATTCCTACAGTAAGATTCAGAGCATTAATGTGGTATCCACTGATGATATGGTGAATTTTACGGACCATGGTGCTATTCAGGTGGCGGGTAAAACCGGCGCAGCCAAGTGGGCAAACAATTCGTGGGCTCCTGCGGCAGCATGGAAAATGATAGATGGAAAGCCCAAGTTTTTCCTGTATTTTGCCAACAATGGAAGCGGTATAGGTGTGCTTACTGCAGACAGTCCCACCGGTCCCTGGACGGATCCTATCGGCCATGAGCTGATTACCAGACAGACTCCCAATTGTGCTAATGTATTGTGGCTCTTTGACCCTGCAGTATTGGTGGATGAGGATGGCACCGGATATATGTATTTTGGTGGTGGTGTGCCCACAGATAAGATTGAAAACCCCGGTACCGGCAGAGTGATTCAGCTGGGAGAGGATATGATCAGCACCGTAGGTGAGGCACAGGTGATTGACGCTCCCTACATTTTTGAGGATTCCGGTATTCACAAATTTAATGACAAATATTATTATACCTATTGCAGTAACTGGCAGGTAAGTGCTGAGGGTACTGCGAAGTATGGTTTTAACAATGCGGAAATTGTATGTATGGAAAGTGATAGCCCCATGGGTCCCTTTACTCTAAAGGAGACTATTTTGGAAAATCCCGGCAGAGTATTTGATCTATATGGAAACAATCATCACTGTGTATTTGAGTTCAAGGATCGTTGGTATATTACCTATCATGCCAGAAGCTTGGAAAATGCTATGAAGATTGAAAAAGGCTACCGCAGTACCCATATTGATGAATTTACCATGCAGGAAGACGGTACCATCGGTAAGATTAAGATGACCTCCAAGGGACGTACCCAGCTGAAATACGTGGATGCTTTTACTGTCAATAAGGCAGTAAATGTGGCTATGATGGCAGGTACCTGCGCGGTTCCCGCAGATGAGGATGCGGCCCGTACAAGCTGCGGCAATATGGCATTGGGTGATATTCAGACCGGTGATTATGTGGAAATCCAGGGGGTAGATTTTGGTGAAGGTGCATCCAAACTGGTAATGAGTATAAAGAATAAGAGTGGTATCAAGAGCGGCATTCAGGTGCGGGTGGATCGTTTGTTTGGTGATGTGATTGCGTATCTGTCCCTGGATGAGACTCAGGATGTAGATTATGTAGAATATGCGGCAGATTTATTCGCAGATGTATCAGGCGTGCATAATCTGTATTTCATTGCTGCAGAAGGTGAAGATTTCGAGATACTGGATTGGCATTTTGAGCAATAAT
>JAFUKK010000016.1 GCA_017473665.1 Lachnospiraceae bacterium | reverse complement strand
TTCCCGACTAAAGGCACTTTATTTCAGCTTAGTCGGGGGATTTTAAGACCGTTCACCCGACTAAGTGTACTATTTTCTTATTTGGTTGGGGCACGGTTTTACGGGTTATTCTAAAAAGCATAGTTATATTATATATAAAATGTATTGCGGAGTATTATCGGAGAAAAACGCATAATCCGTTATAGATAAGAAATACTAAAAGAGTGTGGATGCTTTCTGCACTCTTTTAGTATTTCTTTAGACAAAGCACGGAGCATTGTTCAAAGAAAAATAATCAGGAGGGAAGAAGATGGATTACATTTTAGCTTTTTTGGTGGGTGGCGGTATCTGCGCCTTGGTGCAGATTTTGATGGAGAAGACCAAGCTGATGCCCGGGCGGATTATGGTAATGCTGGTGGTGACCGGAACAGTACTGGGATTTTTGGATTTGTATGAGCCCTTTCAGGAGTTTGCCGGAGCGGGGGCCAGTGTACCATTGCTGGGATTTGGTAATGTGCTCATGAAGGGCGTAAAGGAAGCTGTAGATGCGGAAGGATTTCTGGGACTGTTTTCCGGTGGCTTCAAGGCGGGAGCAGTGGGGACTGCGGCAGCACTTGTATTTGGATACCTGGCAAGTCTTGTGTTTAACCCGAAGATGAAGAAATAATTACGCCTTGTAATAAATTTGAAATGAAAATGTAAGGTTGCAAAACTGCATTTGAAAGCATATAATAATTAAGTTGGTAAGTAATGTACCAAAGAGAGCATATGTTAGAGTATCATAAGATAAAGGGATGATAAAATGTTAGTTTTGTGGTTGATTTTTGCAGGTATTTTCTTGTTGGCGGAGGTGACTTACCATTTTAGCGGGTATGGCCCGGTATTGTTTAATCCGCTCTATGCGCTGGCACTGATTTGCGCGTGGTCCGGTGTGTGTACATTTTTAGTGAGTATTGTCAAAGGTATTGCAAAGAAAATACTTTATTTTGTCTTAACATCACTGTTTGCGGTGTGGTATTGTGCACAGATTGTTTATTTGCATATTTTCAAACAACCACTGCTATGGGAAGCTACCTTTACCGGTGGCGGAGACGCTTTGACCAATTATTACAAGGAGGCATTGCTGGGTATCTGGCAGTGTCTGCCGCTGATTTTGCTGGTGTTTGCGCCTATTATAGCTACAGCGGTATTGATGGTGCTTAAGAAATGGAAACTGCCTCAGTTTACCGGTTTGCAGGCGTTACGTCTGGGGGTTATTACCGTGGTGGGATTGGTAGTGGCCATTGTGACCATGCAGGTAGGCAGAGTATTGGAAACTGATTATTACGAGGAATATACGGAGTTTTATGACCCTATCTGGGTGGCAGAGAATCAGGGTGCGTTGCCTTTGCTACAGAGAGATACGGTGCTGTATATCGGTAGCTTTTTTGAGGATATGGAATTATTTGCAGGGGAGGACGACGAACCCTATATGCCGTATGTTCCTTCTGTAGAAAACACCGTAGAATCGGATGCTGCACAGGAGAGTACAGAAGAGGTGCAGGAGCCGGAGGAAGTGGTACCTGTTTATGTGCCTCAACAGTTTGAGATTAATACGGAAGTGCTGGCAAGTCTGGCAGATGGTAAAAAGACCAAATGGCTGGCTGAGTATTTTCAGACGGAACCGGCCACCTATACCAATGAATATACGGGTATCTTTGAGGGATATAATTTGATTTTCCTGACGGCAGAGGGATTTTGTACTTATGCCATCAGAGAGGATTTGACTCCTACACTATATCGTCTGGCCAATAGTGGTTTTGTTTTTAATAATTACTATGTGCCTCTATGGCAGACCAGTACCAGTGATGGTGAGTATATCAATACTACCGGATTGATTCCTGACGGACAGTTTAGTATGCGTAAGAGTGGGGCAAACAACATGGCTTTTTCACTTCCCCGCTATTTTGCCAAAGAGGGAGTGAATTCCCTGGCATACCATAATAATAGTCTGTCCTATTACGACCGTCATGTGACCCATCCCAATCTGGGATATGTGTTTAAGGCCGCAAAGTCCGGCAAATTGTCAGAGACGGAGTATGCGGATTGGCTCTTTGAGATGGAGCATCCGGGCTACTGGCCCCAGTCGGACTTGGAGATGGTGTATAGTACTGCACCGGAGTATCTGGGACTGGAACGTTTTAATGTATATTATATGACCATTTCCGGGCATATGAATTACAATTTTGGCGGCAACAGAATGTCCCGCAAGAATAAGGATGCGGTGACTCATTTGGAAATGTCTGAGAATGCCCAAGCCTACATCGCCTGTCATATCGAGTTGGATAAGGCATTGGAGGATTTGCTCTACCAGCTGGAACAATCCGGTCAGTTAGATAAGACAGTAATTTGTCTCAGCGCAGATCATTACCCCTATGCCATGACAGAAGAGGAATACGACGAACTGGCAGGACGTTCTCTGGCCACAGGACAGGAAAAGTTTCGTAATACTTTGATTTTGTGGAATGCGGGCATGGAAGAGGAGCCGGTGTATGTGGATAAGGCCTGTGGTTCCATGGACCTGGTGCCTACATTATTGAATCTGTTTGGATTTGAATTTGATTCCCGTTTGTATGCAGGCCGGGATATCTTCTCTGACAGAGAGGGCATGGTCATTTTCAATGACCGTAGCTTTGTGACAGATTCCGTGAGCTACAGCAAGAAGACCAAGGAGACCATCTGGTTTACTGATGAGGACGGTAACTATTTGGTACCCGAGGAACAGCAGGAGGCTTATCTGGAGGCCATGCAGGCAGAGGTAAAGAGACGTTACAATTTCAGTGCTTACATCCTGCAGGAGGATTATTACGCAGATATTCTTCAGGCACTGCCTGAGGGCTTCATGGATGCGGCAGAGCTGGAGCCTATGGCACCTAAGTGGGAGAGACCGGTGCCTGAGGTAATCGAACCTACCGATTCTATCCCGGCAAATGGCGAGGTGGCAGATGAGGCAGGATCTGCAGTAGAGAGTGGCGAAGGAGCTACAGAGAGTGTAGAAACAGTAAACTAACAGTATATTGAGGCTATTAAACTCCGTTATTCTAAAGCAGAATAACGGAGTTTTTTTACTGATTTGCTGTATTACATTTCTTCCGGACATTCCATACCCAATAAACAGCAACCATCCTTAAGTACTTTTTGTACAGTATCTACCAGTATGATTCTTGCATTCCGCTCAGCAAAAGCTGCGTTTAGAATCGGACATTCATGGTAAAAACGATTGAATGCAGCAGACAGAGTCACTAAATATTTGGCGAGAATGGAAGGTTCGTACTTTTGTGCTGCATTGCACACAGTCTCTTCGTAGCCCATCAATGTTTTGACCAGCGCAAAGGTAATATCATCCTCCAAACACCGGTAATCCACAGCTGTGGGGGGATTATGTATTCCGTTTTTACGCAAAATACTCTTGGCCCGGGCATAGGTGTATTGTACGTAGGGGCCGGTGGTTCCCTCAAAGCTGAGCACATCCTCCCAGGAAAAGTCTACATTTTTAATCCGCTGATTGTATAGATCATGAAAGATGACGGCACCGATTCCCACTTGCCGGGCTACTTCCTCTTTGTGGGTAAGGTCCGGATTTTTCTCTTCAATAGCCTCCAGGGCCCGTCCGGTAGCTTCTTTCAAAATATCCTCTGCGTAGATGACATTTCCGTTTCGACTGGAGAGTTTTGCACCGTCCATGCTTACCAGTCCATACGGAATATGCACACAGTCTGCATGCCAGTGATACCCCATAAGCTCTATGGCTTTGAA
>JAFUKK010000229.1 GCA_017473665.1 Lachnospiraceae bacterium | reverse complement strand
TCATTGCACCTACGCCCATGAAAATCAGAGACGGCAAAATTGCCCATTCATCCAATAAGTAGAAATAATACAGTAAACCGCCTACACCGTTAGCTGCATCCTCTGCATGAAGCATGATGTCGGGATAAATGTTTACCAGCAACATACCGAATGCTATCGGGGTTAAAAGCAGAGGCTCAAAACCATGGCGGATAGCTAAGTAAAGAAATACGCATGCAACTGCAATCATAACATAATTTCCCCAGGTCAAACTGAAGAAAGCTGTCTGATGGAGCAGATTATCAAGCGTTGTAATTATATAATCCATTTTTTGACCTCCTGTTGTAATCTCCGGTTACTTTGCTGTAATTACTTTAAGGTTGCAAGTACAGCACCGGCTTCAACAGCGTCACCTACAGCCACATCAATGCTTGCTACAGTACCATCTTCGGGAGCTACTACAGGGATTTCCATCTTCATTGCTTCCAGAATGATTACTGCATCGCCCTTCTTAACCGCCTGTCCTACAGATGCCTCAATCTTGAAAATCTTACCTGCTGCACCAGCCTCCACCTTGATGGAACCTGCGCCACCTGCTGCTACAGGTGCTGCAGCGGGAACTGCCTTAGGAGCTGCCTTGGGAGCTGCGGGAGCCTTTGCGGCTACAGGCGCACCGGTGGAAGCACCCTCTTCTACTACTACATCATATACGTTTCCATTTACAGTAATGGTATAATTTTTCATTTTACATTCCTCCGTGTTAAATACGATTTCTAAGTAATTAGCGTCTTGCCTTACGAATAGAGCGCACCACAAAACCATCTGTAGACGCACTGCCCTCATATGCTGCAACCGCAGCCGCTATTACAGCCACCAGCTCTAAGTCATCAGACAACTCCGCTTCTGCTTCCTGCTGGGTAATCTGTGCAACAGCATTATCAATACCGGTTGTTTCAACCTTATTTGCTTTTTTGTTCTCAAAATGCTTCTGTATCTTGGGAATAAATCCAAAGGCAGAAATAATGAAAATAATCAGAATCAAAACTCCGAATACAGTACCCATACCAATTAAGGTATTAAGGGCTGCCTTCTTCATCAAATCACCCATGGTCTCCACAGGATTTAACGCTGCAGATTCTAACCGCATAAACAAGTCATTAGAAACAATCACTTCTGCTTCTGCTTCACCGGTTACACCAATTACCGGCACAGTCACAATAATCTGCTTATCATCGATTTCACCTACTGCTTCACCAATCTCTACAATGCCACCAATATCCCAGATGGTAGAATTGAAGGAATTCAGCGCAGTTACAAAAGCGTATCCGTCAATAAGCACGCCCTGCTGATACTCAAATACATACTCCAATTCTTCTGCTGTATGCTGTGCAAATTCTTCAATGAACACGTCTGTAGAGTATTTCTCAAGCAGGGGAACCACTGTCTCTGCCGCATAAATCTCAGCAGTATTAATTTTGGTCTGCTCCAGTTCAGAGTAAGTCTTTTCGCTGCCGCAAGCGGTTAATCCCAGGATACAGGTAATCATACATACTAAAGCTAATAATTTCTTCATTTTATAATCACCTTTCTATACTGTTCCGTGTTTTTTGTCAGGACGGCATTCACTCTTGGTGAATAACATTTCGAATGCGCCGATGACATACTTTCTGGTATCAGCAGCATCTACAATCTGGTCCACATATCCTCTCTTAGCAGCACTCACTGCATTTAACTGTAATGCATCGTATTCTGCAGCCTTCTGCTCGATTACATCTGCACCCTGTCCTTCATACATAATCATAGCAGCCATCTTGCTGTCCATGGTACCTACGGAAGCACCGGGCCAAGCCATGGTAATATCTGCTCCGATAGCCTTGGAGTTCATAGCAATGTAAGCGCTGCCGTAAGCCTTACCGATGATTACGTTCACCTTGGGAACAGTTGCATTTGCAAATGCATATGTCAGCTTTGCAGCAGCCTTTGCAATACCCTTTTCAGAGCATACAGTTGCTTCAAAACCGGTTACATTGGTCAAAGTAAGTACAGGAATACTGAAAGCATCACAGAAGTTTACAAAATCTGCGGCCTTCTCACAGCCCTTCTTAGTCAGAACCGCATCCATCTTCTCAGCAGTTTTGCCCTCTTCATCATAGATTTCACAGCGATTTGCCACGCAGCCTACAGTTACGCCATTCAAACGGATAAATCCGGTCACCATATCCTTGGCATAATCAGCCTTTACCTCGAAGAAATCATTGTTGTCTGCCAAAATGGACAGTGCTACAGAAGTATCACCCACACAATTTGCCAAATCAGCGCATACTCGATTCAGGTCATCGGTGCACTCATCTGCCATTTTGTAATCTTCATTATTGGAAGGCAAAAAGCTCACCAATTCTCTCATCTTTGCAATGATAGTAGCCTCATCACCCATTACATCCACATTGCCACATTCCTTTACCTGGAAATCAGCAGCTGCGGTATCACACTTGGAAGCCCTATTGCCTGCCAGTGCATTAGGAGAATTTACAAATAACTTGGCATTCTTCTCTTCCATAAAAGTAAAATCAGTCAGGGTAGGGAACAATCCCAATCCGCCGCCGCAGGTACCGAAGATTGCGGTAATCTGAGGAATCACACCGGATGCCATGGTCTGCTTGTAGTAAATAGAACCAAATGCTGCCAGTGCGTCGGTAGCCTCCTGCAATCTCAAACCGGCAGATTCAATCAAACCGATTACGGGTGCTCCTGTCTTCATTGCCAGGTCATAAATGTTGATAATCTTCTTTGCATGCATCTCACCGATGGTTCCGTTCATAACGGAAGCGTCCTGGCTATATACGTACACAAGATTACCGTCGATTACTCCGTATCCGGTGATGCATCCATCGGATGGAGTCTCATTGGGTTTCATATTGAAATCAGTCGCTCTTGCTGTTACAAGTCCGCCGATTTCAACGAAACTGTTGTCGTCGAGTAAAGCTGCTATTCTTTGACTCGCTTTTGAAGTAGTACTCATGCTTTCAGCCCTCCATGTATAATAAAAAAATAATAACAGATTAATTCAGGTTTTCTGCTGTAACCGCAAATGCCCCCATGATTAATATTGTCTGTACCAGTATAGCATAAAAAGTGTAATTCGCAAAGGATGAATTACACTTTTTTACATAGAATTTACATATATTTCCTAACTGTCGCCAACCCCCTTTGGCCCATCAAAAAGAATCCTGCTTTTCCTGCAGTCCATGGGGTTCCAGATACAATTCCAAAACTCTCTCCAGGCACCATCCGTAATCAATGCGTTCAAACCCGCCCCCAGTACCAATTCATCCCTTTTTATCACCTCCCCGTTCAGGGAGTATACGATTTGCCCCACCAACTGCCCTCTGGCAACGGGTGCTTCCAATACTTCCAGACACTCCATTTCCATCCGGATTTCTTCCTCTTCCGCCATCAGAATTCCCTCACCAGAAGGCAACTCCCCCTCCTGTAATACCACCGGACAAAGGGATTCATATACCAAATTCTCAGTGCCCGCATTCAACACCAATACTCTGGGTAATTCCTGCTGATAATAAAAACGCTCATCTTGAAAACTCACGTAATTATATTGTTCCAGCCCATAGGCCATCAGCTTTTTTGTATCCTGCCATTTATATGTCTTATTATTGGGCCAACCACAGGCCAAAAGCGCCACAATTAATTTCTTCCCATCCTTTTCCAGCGCTCCTACATAACAATAACCGGCATTTCCGGTAAATCCTGTTTTTCCGCTAATTGCTCCCTCCATCATACTCAGCAATGCATTATGATTGTTCAAATGAAAGCTCCGTCCATTGGCAGTAAAATTATATTCAGAAGCACCTGTTATTTGAAGAAACTGTTCCTGTTTTTTAGATTCATACAGACAATATCGCATAATAAGTGCCAATTCCCGGGCCGTAGTGGAATGGGTTCTGCTTTCTTGTTGTCCATTTACCTCCACCTCTTGAGTTGCATCCAATCCATTGGGTGTAATAAACCAGGTATCCTTACATCCTATTTCCAACGCCTTTTCATTCATAAGTCCGGCAAAAGCCGCCACTGCCCGCTTGCTTTCCTCCAGTGTATACTCAGCCACTGACTTGGTCTTCTCTTCTCCTGTCAGATATCCCCTTCCCACATGCTCCGCTAATGCCACAGCCGCATCATTATGAGATTCTAACATAAGAGAATACAGCAAATCTCCCACCGAATATACTTCCCCTTTCCTTATTCCCAGATGCACCTTAGGCATGGACGCCGCATAGGCAGATATATCCACCTGCTCACCCAACTCCACATGTTCCAATACCAGAATACAGGTCATGATTTTTGTAGTACTGGCCATAGGCATTCGTTCCTGACCATTCTTGCTATATAAGACTCTTCCTGATTCCCCATCCAACAATACTGCTCCCTTGGCATATAGCTGCCCATCTAAAGGCTCTGAAGTAACAGTTGTGTCTATGGTCCCTGCTCCCACCTCCGCCGGATTGATATCCGTTGCTTTCGCCGGCATCCATGATATTCCTACACATACAGCACAAATAACTCCTGTTATAAATATTTTATTTATCTTTTTCATTATTCACCTTCGGGCATTTTCATTTAAGTCTATGAAAAAAGCTGCCCTCAAATGACAATCTCATTTCAGGACAGCTATGTATTCATAGGAATACCCTATTCTTTTGTTCTACCACATTTAACACTTATATATCCAATTTCAGCTGGATTTCTTCTTCTGCCTGCTGCTTAAACTCTTCCAGCACCACCGGGTTAAACTCAGGCAGTTCTTCCAGACTCTTCACCCCAAAACTACGCAAAAACTGCTCCGTAGTCCCAAAAAGCAAGGGACGGCCGGGTGCATCCAATCTGCCCAGTTCCGTAATCAAATCATATTCCAACAACTTATTGATGGCATGATCGCAACTGACACCGCGGACCTTTTCAATCTCAAGACGGGTCACAGGCTGTTTGTATGCAATGATAGATAATGTCTCTAATACCGTATCTGTCAGAGTAATCTTGCGGGGCGCCTTGGCTATCTTTATCAGATATTCATACATCTCCGACTTGGTGCAAAGCTGTACCGCATCATCCAACCAGATGAGACTGATACCCCTTTCCTCTTTTGCATATTCTTCTTCCATTTCTTTCAAAAGAGCTTTTACCTTTTTCGTGTCCATTTCCAGCACATTTGCCAGTCTGCTCACCTCCACAGACTCGCCCATGGTAAACAATATTCCTTCGATTATGCCACGTGCCTTTAATTCATCCATGATGTATCCCAAACCTTTCTACACTCTATGTATCAAAGCTAACATGCCTCAATGAGGATGTCGTCAAAAATATTTTCCTGACTAATGATAATCTTTCCCACCTTCATCATCTCCAAAATAATCAGAAAAGTAACAATGATTTCCATCTTGCTTCGCTCTTTTTCCAAAAGCTTGCGGAAGCTGATATGCTTATGTTCCCTGATATAGGCTTCCACAAATAGTGCCTTGGCCTCCATATCAATCTCTTCCTTTTCAATATTACCATATTTACTGCGGATGGGATCGATCTTATCCTCCTGTTTTCTCACAATGGAACGGAAAATCTCCTGTAATTTTACCAAAGTAGTATCACCGATGAGCTCCTCATAATTAATGGGTGCTCTATAGGAAGCCACCTCTTCGGGCAAACTCTGCTCACGAAACAGATTCCTGGCTGCATCTACTTGCCGGTCCTTCAGCTCCAAAGACATATATTTGTACATCTTGTACTCCAACAATTTCTGTACCAACTCTGCTCTGGGATCCTCTTCCTCTCCCTCTTCATTCACATCCAAAGGTAACAGCATCCGACATTTAATATCAATAAGTGTCGCCGCCATTACCAGAAACTCACTCATAATATTCATATCCTGAGCTTCCATCTGTTTAATATAATCCAGATATTGCTGGGTGATTTCCACAATGGGAATATCATAAATATCTACTTTATTCTTTTCAATCAAATGAAGCAACAGATCCAAGGGACCCTCAAATGCTTCCAACTTAACGGGGATAGCCATAAACAGCCTGCCTTTCCTCTTTTGATAATGAGCTAGTCAGCTCTCCTAAAATCAATACAAACCAATTCTCCCGGGTTAAATAACCTTATCGGAATGGTATGCGTTCCCAATCCTCTGCTGAGCAACATACGACTGGTTCCTAGGGAAAAAGAACCGCCATCATATTTGGGAAAAAAGCTCACATTGGGTGACAATACTCCCTTGCCCCAAAAGGGTACACGTACCATACCGCCATGAACATGACCGGATAATACCAAATCAGCCCCCCATTTTGCATAGGCCTCAAAATACTCCGGGTTATGGGCCAGCAGCAGACCATAAGCATCATCATCCGCCTGCCCCAGTACACTCTCCAGATATTCCACCGACATATGAGGCCTGCGAAAACGCTTGTAATACTTGCGGTCAATCTCCAAACCGTAGATACAAACCCCATATTCCTCCAGCCTTACGGACTCATTTATCAATGGTTGAATTTCTAATTCTTTTAGCCCCTTGATATACTTTTCGTGCATATCACCATATTTTTCCGGATAAATCCCGGCCCGATATTCATGGTTTCCATTGCCGTAATAAATGGGATACTTTCCACTAAGCCTTTGCATCAAATCCATGGCCACCTCAAAGTCCACTCCCGGCTTGGCAGTGAGCATATCGCCTGCTACCAAAATCATCTCCGGTTGCAATCCATCAATAGCCGCTATCAGCGCTTCGTTGTCCTTACCAAAAGATTTATTGTGCAAATCCGCCAATAGTACGGCACGAAAATCATTTTGAATCCTCTTGTCTGAAACCGTATATGTAATTGTTACAAACCGATTGGTATCATAAATCATCAGCCATAACAGCAAGATACTCACTATAACCAAAATCAGAAAAAGAATATCCGTCATCCCCGGTCCTCTCCTGTGTCTAAATCAAATTACACTCAGTTTACAGTATATCACAATTCTTTAATCTACAAAAGGAAAAGTTCCAGAATATCCATAAAACAATCCCAATATCCGGACCGTTCCACTGTAGCACCGTATAAAATAGGCACCCCACCGATGGATACATCCCCCAGATAATAACGGGCCATACCTGCCACTTCTCCTTCCTGCACAGGTGCTTCCACCACCTGGGGCAGCTCCAACTGTTTGGTTACCTGACTTAAATCGCTCCCCTTAATATCCAGATAGCGATATTCACCTTGATACTGCAGTTCTACCACATCCTCTTTTCCTTGCTCTATAGCTATTTGAGGCAACACATCCTGATTAGAATCTACGTAAAGCTTACATAATGCAAAACCATGATTTAACAATACCTGAGCTTCTGAGAATCTGGTTTTACTGTCCGGCGCCCCCATAATCACTGCAATCAAATCTATACCATCCTTTGTGGCAGTAGCCGATAAACAAAACATAGCCTTGGAAGTAAAACCGGTCTTCAATCCTGTGGCATAGGGATACTGTTTTAACAGCTTATTAGTACTACTAAGGCCAAACACCTCCCGTCCTCTTGGGGTGTCATGAACAATGTTCTCCATCCATATCCCGGAATAATTAAGCACCTCCGGGTAATAATAGCTCAATTCCCGGGACATAATAGCTACATCCCTGGCCGTAGTATAATGGTTATCCGATTCCGTCAATCCACAACAGTCTTCAAAATGAGTATCCACCATTCCCAATGCTGCTGCTTTATCATTCATTTTCTGCACAAAGGCCTCTTCACTGCCTGCGATATGCTCTGCCACAGCCACACTGGCATCATTGCCCGAAGAAACCACAATACATTTAATCATGGTCTCCAGGGTCTGTTGTTCTCCTTGGGCCAGATACACCTGGGAACCGCCCATACTGCTGGCGTATTCACTAACGATTACCTGGTCTGTGAGCGCCGCATTCCCTTGACTGATAGCTTCAAAAGTCAACAAAAGAGTCATGATTTTAGTAATACTGGCAGGACTAAGCTGCTCCGTGGAATTTTGTTCGTAAATCACCTGACCTGTACTCTCCTCCATTAAAATAACGGATTTGGAGGAAAGATTAAGAGAATTTTCCTCCGCCTGTACACGATGGGCAGGTGTCAGAAATAGCAAAACCAGCACCCATGCAAGCAACCGCCTTCCAAACCTTCTATGTACTTCTCTTTTTCTTTTTTGCATAAAAAAATGCCCCGTTTCCAATTCTTATTACAGAATATGGGAACAAGACCATTTATATGCCAACACACAAAAAAGTCCCGGACGATATGTCCGGGACTTCATTGTTTTAGTTATATTTACGCTTTCTAGCTGCTTCAGATTTTT
>JAFUKK010000228.1 GCA_017473665.1 Lachnospiraceae bacterium | reverse complement strand
GGATAGCTATGATATAACTGCTATTTATCAGTATTGTAAGGACAGTAAGAGTGGCGGCGGGGTAATTGCCGGCAGTGTGGCTTATTTGTTCGGTTCATATTTGGGAACGGTAGGTACCATATTGATTTCAGCAGTATTGGCCTTGATTTCTATTATTATATTGACCGAACGTTCCCTGCTGCGATATGTACGTCAAAGTGGTGCCAGAATCAGGGAACAGTCTGCAGAGGGCGCAGCCAGACATAAGGAATATGTACAGCAGCGCAAAGCAGACTATGAGGAAGAACGTCTGCGTAAAGAGGAAGCACGCAGGAGTCGTGAGGAAGAATTGCGCCAGCGGGAAGAAGAGAGACGATTAAGGGCGGAAGAAAAAGAAAATGCCAAGATTCTTCGCATGGATAAAAAAGTGTCGGGGGTAATGCTGGATACTTCACTTCCTAAGCCATACAATATAAATAATAAGCCCGGACATCGGGATGATGTACATGAAATTACTTATCGTGAGGAAGAAGGAGAGGATAATGTTCAAAGTACAGAAGATGCTTCCGTCCCCGCTTTGGACTTCCAAAAGATCCGAATTCAGTCAGCCCATCAGGTGACGATGGATTCCTATATAGAAGAGGAGCCCAAGACCGCGCCTGTGATAGATGAACAAACTCCACGTTATCGTCATTACAAGGAGCCGGTAGAGGGGTATGAACCTCTGCCTGCGGATGCAGGAACACAGAGTATCCGTGTGCATAAGGATGGTATGACGGATGGAATGGTAGAACGTTCGGCTTCCAGACCCAAACCTGTAGCAGCTCCTGCTCCTGAAGGTAGTTCTTCCGGCATCAGTATTTCTGCGGAAAAGAAGACACCCAAGAAATACATGTTTCCGCCGCTGTCCAGATTACAAAAAGGTGTGGTAAGTAGCGGGGATTCCACCAGTGAACTGAAAGAGACTGCGATGAGATTGCAACAGACCCTGCATACCTGTGGTGTAAAGGTGACTATTACAGATATTAGTCAGGGGCCCAGTGTAACCAGATACGAGTTGCAACCGGAACAAGGTGTCAAGGTATCCAAGATTGTAGGTCTGGCAGATGATATTAAGTTAAATCTTGCAGCTACGGATATCCGTATCGAGGCTCCTATTCCGGGCAAAGCGGCAATTGGTATTGAAGTGCCTAATAAGGAAAACATGGCTGTGGCTTTACGTGACCTACTGGAAAGCAAGGAATTCAAGGAGTTCCCTTCCAACATAGCCTTTGCGGTGGGTAAAGATATAGGTGGTAAGACGGTAGTGGCCGATATAGGTAAGATGCCTCATATGCTGATTGCCGGTTCTACCGGTTCCGGCAAGTCCGTATGTATTAACACTTTGATTATGAGTATCCTATACAAGGCTCATCCGGATGATGTGAAATTGATTATGGTAGACCCTAAGGTAGTGGAACTTAGTGTTTATAATGGTATCCCTCATTTATTAATTCCTGTGGTAACAGACCCCAAGAAAGCATCTGCTGCATTACATTGGGCAGTAAGTGAGATGGAGGACCGTTACCGGAAGTTTGCAGATTTTAATGTTCGTGATTTGAAGGGATACAATCAAAAGGTAGAATCCATGCAGGAGTCCGGAGAAGAAGGTGAACTGAAAAAACTGCCTCAGATGGTGATTATTGTAGATGAGTTGGCTGATTTGATGATGGTGGCGCCCGGTGAAGTGGAGGATTCTATTTGTCGTCTGGCACAGCTGGCCAGAGCGGCAGGCATCCATTTGATTATTGCTACCCAACGTCCGAGTGTGGATGTTATTACCGGCCTGATTAAGGCCAATATGCCCAGCCGAGTAGCCTTTGCGGTATCCAGTGGTGTAGATTCCCGTACCATTCTTGACATGAACGGTGCAGAGAAACTGCTTGGTAAGGGTGATATGCTATTTTATCCTCAGGGCTATAGCAAGCCTGCACGTATCCAAGGTGCTTTTGTGTCTGACAAGGAAGTCATGGATGTAGTTGATTTCCTAAAAAATCAGACCTTGGGCAACACCTATGCGGAGGATATTGAAGCAAAGATTCAAAATATCGGCTCCGGTTCCGGTGGCGCATCCGGTGGTTCCTCCGGTGGAGGCAATGATTTGGATGAATATTTTGAGCAGGCAGCAAGATTTATTATTGATAAGGATAAAGCATCCATTGGTATGCTCCAGCGTGTACTGAAAATTGGTTTCAACCGTGCAGCACGTATTATGGATCAGCTCTGCGAGTATGGAGTGGTAGGTGAGGAAGAAGGCACCAAGCCACGTAAGGTGCTTATGAGCATGGAGCAGTTTGAACAGTTATTGGATGAAGTTTTATAAGGAGAGGATTGATATTATGAAGACTGATATACAAATCGCACAGGAAGCCGTAATGAAACCTATTACTGAGATTGCGGCAGAATTAGATATTACCATGGATGACTTGGAACTTTATGGCAAATACAAGGCCAAGATTTCTGATGAGTACATGAATAAAATTGCAGACAGACCCGATGGAAAGCTGATACTTGTAACAGCAATTAACCCTACTCCCGCAGGAGAAGGCAAGACCACTACCAGTGTGGGCTTGGGACAGGCCTTTGGCAAATTAGGTAAGAAGGCAATTATCGCACTTCGTGAGCCCTCCTTGGGACCTTGTTTTGGTATTAAGGGTGGTGCTGCCGGTGGCGGTTATGCCCAGGTGGTACCCATGGAAGATTTGAATCTGCATTTTACTGGTGATTTTCATGCCATTACCTCTGCAAATAACCTGTTGGCAGCCCTTTTGGATAATCATATTCAGCAGGGCAATGCTTTGCAGATTGATACCAGACAGGTAGTGTGGAAGAGATGTCTGGATATGAATGATCGTGTACTGCGTAATATTGTGGTAGGTCTTGGCAGCAAGACTGACGGTGTGGTAAGAGAGGATCATTTTGTAATCACCGTTGCCAGTGAAATCATGGCTATTCTTTGTCTGGCAGATGATATGGAGGATTTAAAGAAGCGTTTGTCCGAAATTGTTGTCGCATATAATTATGCAGGTGAGCCTGTGACCGCAGGCCAACTAAATGCAGTAGGCTCCATGGCAGCCCTTTTAAAGGATGCGTTAAAGCCCAATCTGATTCAGACTCTGGAGCATACTCCCGCCCTGGTACATGGTGGTCCTTTTGCCAATATTGCTCATGGCTGTAACTCTGTACGTGCTACCAAGACAGCACTGAAAATGGCAGATTACTGTATTACAGAGGCAGGTTTTGGTGCTGACCTGGGTGCAGAGAAGTTTTTTGATATAAAATGTAGAATGGCTGGCTTAAAGCCTGATGCAGTGGTGCTGGTAGCTACCATTAGAGCGCTCAAGTATAATGGTGGTGTGCCCAAGGCAGAGTTAAATGGCGAGAATCTGGAAGCACTGAAGAAAGGTATTGTGAATCTGGAGAAACATATTGAAAATCTGCAGAAATATGGTGTGCCTATTGTAGTAACATTGAATTCTTTTATTACAGATACGGATGCAGAGGTGGCATTTGTGAGAAGCTTCTGCCAGGAGAGAGGATGTGAGTTCGCACTTTCCGAAGTATGGGAAAAAGGCGGTGAAGGCGGCGTAGCACTGGCAGAAAAGGTGATTCAGACATTAGAGACCAAAGAGAGCAACTTTAAGGTGCTGTATCCCAATGAGATGTCCTTAAAGGAAAAAATCGAAACAGTTGCTAAGGAAATCTATGGTGCAGGCAATGTGATTTTTGCACCTGCTGCATTAAAGCAACTGGATAAGTTGGAACAGCTGGGTTTTGGACATATGCCTGTATGTATGGCTAAGAATCAGTATTCCTTATCGGATGATCCTACTTTATTGGGCAGACCGGAAGGCTTTGATATGAACATCAGAGAGGTGTATGTATCTGCCGGTGCAGGTTTTGTGGTAGTGCTGACCGGTGCGGTAATGACTATGCCCGGCTTACCCAAGACCCCTGCTGCGTTTAATATTGATGTGGATGAGAATGGTAAGATTGTGGGCCTGTTCTAGACCCGGGATAAGAGTGTATAGTGTGAAATAGTATCTACTATGAAAGACTATTTCAGAAAGGGCAATCATGACAAAGATTATAGATGGTAAGGCAATTTCTCAGGAAATTAAGGATGAATTAAAGGCGCAGGTGGCAGAGTTGAAAGAGCAGGGGGTAGAGATTACTCTGGCAGTGATTCAAGTGGGTAATGACCCTGCATCCAGTGTATATGTACGTAATAAAAAGAATGCTTGTGCCTATATCGGTATTCAGTCCCTGGCATATGAATTACCAGAGGAGACTACAGAGCAGGAATTAATTGACCTGTTGGAAAAGCTTAATAAAGATGATACTGTAAATGGTATTCTGGTACAGTTGCCTCTGCCGGGGCATATTAATGAGGACCGTGTTCTGGATACTATTGTGCCTGCTAAGGATGTGGATGGATTCCATCCCCAGAATGTAGGTGCACTTTGTATTGGCAAGCCCGGTCATGTATCCTGTACTCCCGCCGGCGTGATACAGCTGTTGAAGCGCTCCGGTATTGAGATTGCAGGGAAAGAATGTGTGGTTATCGGACGCAGCAATATTGTAGGAAAGCCCATGTCCCTGTTGCTGCTTCGAGAGAATGGTACTGTAACCATCGCTCATAGCCGTACAGCTGATTTGGCCCAGGTGACCAAACGTGCGGATATTTTGATAGTGGCAGTAGGCAGACCCAAGATGATTACCGCTGAATATGTGAAGGATGGTGCAGTGGTGATTGATGTGGGTATTCACCGTAATGCAGAGGGCAAGCTTTGTGGAGACGTAGATTTTGACAGTGTGGCTCCCAAGTGTAGTGCAATTACCCCTGTGCCCGGTGGTGTGGGTCCTATGACCATTGCGATGTTAATGCATAATTGTGTTAGAACGGTCATGAAATAATTTTTAAGGAGAACGGATATGAAATGTTCCAAGTGCGGAGCTCTCATATCAGAAGGTTCTTTATATTGTGAAAAATGCGGTGAAGAAGTGCAGATGGTACCACTCTATGAGGTTGAAACGGAACTGAATCTAAAGCAGTCTATCAGTGCATTTTTTGAAGAAACAGGTATCCTAAACGGAGACAAATATTCAAACGGGGAAATTACAGGAAATAGTGTCGCCAAGTTCCATGAAAGTAAGAAAAAACGGATAAATTTTACAAAAGTATTATTGTATCTGTTAATTGTTGCTATTATAATAGTATTCGTTGGATTTTTGACAATATATTTTCTGCAGCATTCTTCCGGATATTATGTCCGCAAGGGGACGCAATATACTGCATCATATGAATACACACAAGCCCGTCTGGCCTATGAAAAGGCATTGGAACTGGATAGTGAAAATACCCGTGCAAGAGTGGCTTTGGCTGATTTGTATTGTGTGACAGGTCATCTGAATGAATATGAACAGCATCTGATGATTGCCCTGGAGTATGATGAACTTTCTGAGGATGAATTGCTCGGCATATATGAAAGACTAATTGAATTATATATCACCAGGCAGCGTGGCAAGGATGTAAGAATATTACTGGAGCAATGTGATATTGCTGTTGTTAAGGAGCATTTTTCACATTATTTGGTAAAACCTCCGGTTGCGGAGCTTTCGGAAGGAGACTATCAAGGGGTGCAGATATTAAAGTTGCAGGCCTCGGAAGGTGTTGATATTTATTATACCTTAGATGGCACTGATCCTGTGCCCGGGGAGAATGGTTCGTTGTATCATTTACCCATTGTCATGGAAAACGGATCTTTTGTGGTCACAGCCTGTGCCGTCAATCAGGAAGGGGTACCCAGCGCCACTGTGAGTTTTTCCTATTCCATTGAAAATGGAAATGTGTCAGAACCGGTGGTGTATCCGGTGAGTGGTTCCTACGCATTGCCCCAGTTTATTGAACTGGATGGTAATGTGGATAATATTTATTACACCACTGACGGAAGCACACCTAACAGTAGTTCCAAGCCATATCAGGGGCCGATTCCCATGCCTTTAGGTGAGACCCTGTTTAAGTTTGTCCGTATTGAGCAGGAGGCATCCAGTAAGGTGGTACAATGCAAGTATCATCTGGAACTGTCAGATGCCATTTCCAATGTAAAAGCGGTCAATATTGTATTGGACTATGCACTGGGAGCAGGCAAAATCAAGGATGAGAGCGGTAGCGTGGATGAGACCGGTGCCAAATTGGAATTTATCTATCAATGTGCTATGCCCATTGGAGAAGAGGGATATTTTTATATTGTATATGAACGTTTTGTTGATTCAGACGGTTCTTCTTTTTATAATGGAAATGAGTATGGGGTAAATATTTACTCAGGTCAGCTGTATCAGCTGAAAAAGGATATGTATTACAACTATGAATTAGTTGAAATAGAAAGCGAATCCTAGCATGGATGTGATGAGAGGTGGATTATGTACAAGATTTTAAAGAAAAAGGAGCTTACTACCAATATTTATCTGATGGAAGTAGAAGCAAAAAGAGTTGCAAAATCCTGCGAGCCGGGACAGTTTGTAATTGTCAGAATGGATGATGAGGGAGAGCGAATTCCTCTTACCATTTGTGATTATGACCGTCAGGCAGGTACTGTAACCATTGTATTCCAGACTGTAGGTGCAGGCACCAAGATGATGGCTGATTTGAAGGAAGGAGATTCTTTCCGTGATTTTGTTGGCCCCTTAGGTTGTGCTTCCGAATTTGTCAAGGAGCCGGTAGAGGATCTGAAGAAAAAGAATATCCTTTTTGTTGCAGGCGGTGTAGGTGCGGCTCCTGTGTATCCCCAGGTAAAATGGTTGCATCAGCAGGGCATTTCCTGTGATGTAATCGTAGGTAGCAAGACCAAAGATTTATTGATTCTGGAAGAAGAGATGAAAGCTGTGGCAGGCAATCTGTACATAACTACCGATGATGGCTCCTATGGCAGAAGCGGTATGGTCACCCAGACCATTAAGGATTTGGTGGCAGAGGGTAAAAAATACGATGTTTGCGTAGCAATCGGTCCTATGATTATGATGAAGTTTGTATGTTTAT
>JAFUKK010000227.1 GCA_017473665.1 Lachnospiraceae bacterium | reverse complement strand
GTCAGGGATGTGGTTAAAATTTATAAGCTGTACGAGAAACCCTCGGATCGGATGAAGGAGGCCCTGGGGCTCTCAAAAGGCAAAAAACACAAGACCCATTATGCTTTAAATGGCGTGAGCCTGAATATTCATCAGGGAGAGACGGTGGGTATTATCGGTACCAATGGCTCCGGTAAGTCCACGATTTTAAAGATTATTACCGGCGTGCTGAATCCTACGGCAGGACAGGTCAATGTGAACGGACGTATCTCTGCGCTGTTGGAGCTGGGGGCCGGATTTAATATGGAATATAACGGTATCGAGAATGTTTATCTGAATGGTACCATGATGGGATTTTCCGAAAAGGAGATAGATGAGAAACTGCCGGAGATTCTGGAATTTGCGGATATCGGAGATTATGTATATCAGCCGGTAAAGACCTACTCCAGCGGTATGTTTGTGCGTCTGGCCTTCGCGGTGGCGATTAATATTGAGCCGGAGATTCTGATTGTGGATGAGGCATTGTCCGTGGGAGATGTATTTTTTCAGGCCAAATGTTACCATAAATTTGAGGAATTTAAAAAGCTGGGCAAGACCATAGTATTTGTCAGCCATGATTTGAGTAGTATCAGTAAATATTGTGACAGAGTATTTTTGTTGAACAAGGGTAATCTTCTGGGAGAGGGTTCTGCCAAAGATATGATAGATGCTTACAAGCGTGTATTGGTAGGACAGTATGAGATTCCCGGTGAGTCAGGTGAAAACGAGCAGATGGCACAGGCAGCCCGGGAGATAACTGATGCAGGTGCTGGGGGACAGATGCCGGATGCGATAAATCCCCAGTTGCTGGAATACGGTACGGGACAGGCTCGGATTACAGAGTTTTATTTGACCGATGACAGAGGCGTGCGTACCAGTGCGGTACTTAAGGGTTCAGAATTTACTCTTCACATGAAGGTGGAGATACATGACCATATTCCTGCACCGATTTTTGCCCTATCCTTTAAAAATGCCCAGGGTACGGAGATTACAGGTACTAATTCCATGATAGAAAAGGCTTTTTTGGATAGTGCTGAGCCGGGCCAGGTAAAGGAGGTAACCTTTACCCAAAAGATGACTCTGCAGGGAGGAGAATATCTGATTTCCATGGGTGTTACAGGCTATAATGGTGATGCTTTTGAGGTATACCATCGTTTGTATGATGCACTAAATGTGACAGTGGTGTCAGATAAGAATACTGTAGGTTACTATGACATGGAGTCAAAGGTAGTCGTAAAAGAAATGGAACAGTAAGTGAGGAGGTCCCTTTGGAAAATAAGGAACGGATTGGAAAGATAACCCTGGATTACAGTAAATACCCCGGGGAGGATTTTTACTGTGATGGCGCAGTGGAGGATGAATTGTTGCAGATTGCCAGAGATATGTCTCCGGTGGAATTTTCTCGAGTCATAGAGGAGCGTAAGAGTTGGCCCATATTATATCATTTGTCCTCACAAAGAGAGAATATTGTGGAATGGTTGCCCATCAGTAAGGAGCATAAGGTGCTGGAAGTGGGCAGTGGCTGTGGTGCCATTACGGGAGCCCTGGCGGCCAAGGCCGGTGAACTGACCTGTGTGGATTTGTCCAGAAAGCGCAGCATGATTAATGCTTACCGTCATAGTGAATGTGATAATGTGACCATCCACGTGGGTAATTTCAAGGATATTGAGCCGGACCTTCCCGGAGATTATGACTATATCTGTCTGATTGGAGTATTTGAGTATGGTCAGAGCTATATTGGAGGAACGACCCCTTATGAGGATTTTCTGCGGATATTGCAAAGACATTTAAAGGCAGACGGACGTATTATTATTGCTATTGAAAATAAGTTGGGAATGAAATATTTTGCCGGCTGTAAGGAGGACCATCTGGGTACCTATTTCAGCGGCATTGAGAATTATGCAGATGGTGGCGGGGTGCGTACCTTCAGCCGTAAGGGCTTGGAGCGTATATTTGCAGCTTGCGGTGTGGGAGAGAGTCATTTTTATTACCCCTACCCGGATTATAAGTTTATGACCACCCTGTTCAGTGATGCATACCTGCCGGGTAAGGGAGAACTGTCCAATAATCTGCGTAATTTTGATCGGGACAGAATGTTGCTGTTTAATGAGAAACAGGCCTTTGACGGGGTGGTAGAGGATGGTTTGTTCCCGGTATTTTCCAATTCCTATCTGGTGGTGCTGGGGGCGGATTTTGATATCAAATATACCCGCTACTCCAACGACCGGGCACCGGAGTATTGTATCCGTACGGAAATCGGCCAGACCCCTGAGGGACGCCGTTATGTGCGTAAGTACCCCCTGGGAAAGGCGGCAGCAGAGCATGTGCGGGGAATGGCGGTGGCTTACGAAAGCCTAAAGGAACGCTATGAAGGCAGTTCCCTGCATATCAATCATTGTTCGCTGGTGGATAACGGGACGGAGCTGTATGCTGAATTTGAATTTGTAAAGGGGCAGCCCTTATCCCGGTTGCTGGATGAATGTCTGGAGCATCGGGATATGGATGGATTTTTTGACTATTTTAAGCAGTATGTGGAGAAGGTGGATTATCATTCCCAGGCACCGGTGGCAGATTTTGATTTGGTGTTTTCCAATATTTTGGTGGATGGGGAGGATTGGACGCTCATTGATTATGAATGGACCTTTGGCAAACCTGTGGAAACCAGGGAGCTGGCCTTCCGGGCTGTTTACTGTTATCTGTTGGAGGATCGGAAAAGGGGTTGCTTGGAGATGGACCGTATACTGGAGCTGCTACAGATTACCCAGGAGGATGCGCAGCAACTGAGAGAGCAGGAGAGGGAATTCCAGAGTTTTGTTACCGGTAAACGGATGGCCATGGCCCAGATGAGAGAGCTTATTGGTTACCGGGTAATGCAACCGGCCAAATGGATAGACCAATATCAGGATTCGGAGCATGTTAACCGGGTGCAGATATATGAGGATTTGGGAGATGGTTATCGGGAAGAGACTTCCTATTTTGTAAAGGATGCCTACCGGGGAGAAAATCACATAGAGCTGGAAATACCGGTCAGTGGCAATGTAAAGATGCTACGTATTGATCCTTGCATGGATGCTTGTATGGTAAAGGTAAAAGAGCTGACCTTTAATGGGGTGGAGATCCCCCTGCAGAATAAGAAGAATCTGCTGATTAACGGAAGGTTATTGAAAGCGTCCCGTAAGGAGGATGCAAATCATCCCAGTATGGTATTTCCTACCACAGACCCCAATATCAATCTGGTACTGGAAGGGCTGGAACGTAAAGGGGAGAATGTGTTAACTGCTAACATGGAAATCGTGAGAATCCCTATGGAAATGGCACAGGATATGGCAGGTGCCGTAAAGAGAATCATATAAAATACGGAGCAGGGACTCCGGTTAGAAAAGGAGTAGTCTTTTGAGCATCAAGAGTCTGGTAAAAAAAGCGCTGATTGCGGTACAGAACAGGAAATATCAGAAAGCCCTGGCGGCCCGCAGGATGAGCTATGCCCATTGGTTGGAAAAACAGGCAGATGTGCAGGAGGATACTTCTTTGTCTTTGGAGGATTATGTGGTATTTCAGGGGTGTCCCGGGACTCCCGCAAAGGGCTGGTGCAGGATGCTGTCTGCTTATCTGACGGAGCATCCCGAGTGTCTTTTGGTCTATGGAGATGAGGATGTGGAAGGGGCGACCGGAGTGTATGAGAACCCCTATTTTAAACCGGACTGGTCACCTGATTTATTAAAACAGTGGTTTTATATGGGCGGCCTGACAGCGGTGCATCGCAGTCTGATAGAGGATATAGAGCCGGCACTATCCGGGAAAGCCTTTCTGGAAATGTCTGATGGAATGGCCTATGAGGAGCTGATACGAGAGGCCGCCGTGAGAGCAGGCGGCTATGAAAAAAGTATGGGAAGGTCCATTGGACATGTACCCAAGGTGCTTTTTCACCGTCAAGTGCCCTGGCCTGAGTTTGCAGCTATCCAATCCCGGACAGGGCAGGAGGAGTCATTGGCAGGACACCTGCTTTCTATTGTGATACCCTCCAAGGATCATCCGGATTTGTTGGATACCTGCCTGGGTGCCATGGTGAAATGGGAAAAGGAGCTTGCTTATCAGGTTATCATAGTGGATAATGGCAGCACTTTGGAAAACCGACAGAGGTGTCAGGAGTTGATTGACCGGTATCAGCCGCTGGGTATCCATATTCACTATTTATATGAGCCCATGGAATTTAATTTTTCCCGGATGTGCAATATAGGTGCCCGGAAGGCAGAGGGAGATTTACTTTTATTTCTAAATGATGATGTGGAACCGGCCTGTGAAAATGCTTTTAAGGCCATGGCGGAACGGGCGTTACAGCCCCATACCGGAGCGGTAGGAATGAAATTATATTATCCGGGGGGCAAGCGGATACAGCACTGCGGTATTACAAATCTGCCCATGGGACCGGTGCATAAGCTGCAATTTTTGGAGGATGACAGAGACTACTATATGGGTAGTAACCTTTTGGACAGAAATGTTTTGGCAGTAACCGCTGCCTGTCTCATGGTGACGAAGGAGAAATTCCTGGATGCG
>JAFUKK010000226.1 GCA_017473665.1 Lachnospiraceae bacterium | reverse complement strand
CTAATGCCGTATACCACAGCCATGGATACAATAATCTGAATGATTGCAAAACGGAAAACCGTCTGGGTATTGGACCAATTCATCACCTTACGCACATGATCATGAAGAGGCAGACGGGTATTCTTCATAATATGAATCTTTAAGAAACGAAGTAAAAATACCTTGATTAATCCGAGGCCGCCATCCAAAATCAACACAATCGCCACCGGAATATATAATAAGGGACTACCGGTCTTCAAAATAGCAATAGCAATAAACAGCCCCATTGCCCGGGACCCCGCATCCCCCATCATCAAACGGCTGGGTGTTGCATTAAACCACAAATACCCCAAAATACATACAGAAAAAAGGAGCATCAGGAATGAAAAATCCTCTCCCACGCCCTTTACCTGATTAATGATATAAATGGTCATAATGGTAATAATGGTCAAGGTACCTGACAGTCCGTCCACACCATCGGAACAATTGGTCACATTTACAGATGCCCATATGAGAATGACCGCTAAAATCCCAAAAATAACAGGCGGTATTGTAATCTGTATATCAAAAAAGGCCAGTTCAATCACACTGGGATTGTATTTCAAAAAGGTCATGGCTACCAATGCAGCTACACACAAGTCCAAAATCCCCTTACGATATTCTCCCCAGGGTGTTTTAGCTGCATCATCCATAAATCCGGTCATCATACACACAATGAGTAATGCCAGATAAATCACAATCTCCGGATTAATAGGAGAAAAGAAAAAAGCAGTAATGGCAAAAGCCAATACAAAAATAATACCTGCTCCCCTGGGCTTACCTGCAGAAAGCTTACCATCATGGGCAAATTCCCTGCCTGCATCTCTTGGAAGCAACTCCCCTAAATTTGCAGTAGCTGCCACGGTAAAGACAAAAGCCAACATAATTGCCAAAAAGGCCAGTATCGGTTGAAACTCTTCCGGAATGAATGAATATAACATAATACTCCTATCTGTACAAAACTGTACAAGCGTCAAAAAGGTCAAAGTATAAAATCAAACTATGCCATATTGATAGTAGCATAAAACAGTCTGTTTTGCAACGAATGCAGGGACTTTGATGATTTGCGTTTTCTCAGATTTTATGCTATTATTTATTTACTTTCTACAAATAGCAACAAGACTTAGTTTCTCAAGCGAGGTTATAAGATTGGAACAGAGTGCAAAATACAATTTGGACAAAGAGCAGGTAGCCCGTTATATCCAACAGCGTCTGGATGCCAACTATCGTAAGGGTATCAACAGCAATTACGAATTAATTGTATATATCCCTGAGACCAGTATCCGCGTATGGGTAAACAACGATGATGTCAGTTATGCCTTGCATGTACATCAAGCCATCGAAATCATCTACCCCCTGGAACATGGTTATCAGGTGTCTGTAGGCACCGAGGAATATATCTTAAAAGCCGGAGACATCCTGATTATTCCTTCCGGCGAGCCCCATCACCTGGTACCGGTTACCCCTGATGGTCTACGTTTGATTTTTATGGTGGATGTCAATATATTGTCTAAGCTTCGCGGCTTTTCCTATTTAACTGCATATTTGTCCTCTCCGGCTATTCTAAATTATGATACCATCGGGCCTCTTTATGACGAAATCGCCCCCTTGTTGATCAAAATATGCAAGGACTTTTTTACTGTGGATATCTTCCGGGAAATGACTGTTTACTCCGATTTGCTGGTAATTCTATCCAAATACGGCCATTTCCGCATGGCACAGGATGATAACAGCCTGCTTTCAGAGATTGACAGCAAACGCCAGAGCAATCTGATGGCCCGCCTGAATGTGGTGTTTGACTACCTGGATGAACATTATACAGAAGATATTTCTTTGGAAAAGCTAGCCGATATTGCAGGTTTTTCCAAATTCCACTTTTCCAGACTGTTCAAACAATGTACCGGTCACAATTTTTACGATTATTTATGTTACCGTCGTATCAAAAATGCAGAGGCCATGCTGCTAAAGCCCGGCATATCCATTACAGAGATTGCCCTTTACTCCGGTTTTTCCAGCCTTTCTACCTTCAACCGTACATTTAAAAAGCTTAAAAATTGCACTCCCACCGAATATCGCAGTCTTTATAATGACGGGGAACAGATGCATCCTATCCCCGAAGATAACTAGGATTTTAAAAGGAAGATGCTGTCACAGCATCTTCCTTTTCATTGCAAAACCTTCTCCCTACTACTTCTCAAATCTGAAATAATCAAAATCAAAGTTACTGCCGGGTAGGAAAATAAATTCCACTTTACCCTTACCGCTAAGCTTTTCAAAAGTAAAGTGCTGCTCCGCATAATCCTTCTCCCCTGCACCCTTAAACTCTATAATACGGTTTACAGTCTCACCTGTTTCATTGGTAAAATGGATATGGATGGTATTTGTCGCCAGGGGAGTATATCCGTTGATAGTAATACCACTAGTACCGTCCGCACCAAAATCCATATTTTCAAATTCCAGGGTCACATTATTACCAATACCGGTGACTGCATTTCCTGCCTGTGTGAACTCATCACCATAAACGCGGCTGCATTCTCCTGCAAACAGTTGTCCAAAGGCCTTCTCAAAATACTTGAATACAAAGCCTTTCAGATGCACCTTTTGATTTCGCAACAAGAAGCCTATAGTAGCAATGCCCTTGATTCTCTCCGGCAGTTTGTAGGTCTCCTCCTGATATACATTCCACTGGGAAGGTTTCTGATAATTCAGGGTACTGAGCAATCTACCGCCCTCCAGAGGATGACCCAGCCACAACTCAATGGGGTACACCTCCCCGTTCAGTGAAAATACCGGCAATGTAATCTCATCGGAGCCATATTCACCAAAATCAATATCCGTATAAACCGCTCCGCTGACACAATCTCTGGAAGTGGCAATACCCTTTTCATTACCATTAGTAATCTCACCCACCACGTCAGTATACAAACCGGCCGAAATTAACTCATAAGGATTCAGGAATGCCTGACCCAGACCCTCAGCTGTACACTCCAACTGGGAAATCAAAGTCACATGATTCGTACTACTGTTGCTCATACAGCGAATACGGAATTCACCATCACCCAAGGCGGTAATCTTAGCTCTATGTACATTACCCTCCACGGAGATTTCCTCCACCTTTGCAAAGCTAATGTCTATAGCTGCATCATTTACCACTTTAAATATCAGATTCTGATCCGTAGCATCTGCAGGGTAAATCACTGCTTCTACTATTAACTCACGCTTATCTGCACCAAAATGCAATCCTTCCGGCGCTCTCAGTTCCACCTTACGTACAGGAATCTGGTAATCCTCCGGTTTCATGGGACTTTCTGTACATGCATCCAAATGACTGAGTGCCTCCGCCCCTGTATTTTGGCTATGCAGGATAATAGTAACAGGCTCCAGAGAACGCCCCCTGACAGTTACCTGAATCTCTCCTGCCTCATGAGTCGTACCAATCACAGCCAATAGCTTACCGGAGAACAATTTGCGCACATTGCTCTTGTACTGGTCATAATCCGTACTGTCGCCGTTATCCAGGCCCAATAGACGTCCTGCTCCGGAGACTTGTACCTCTACATAATCCACTGCATTTTCTACAGGATGACCATCCTCATCTACAGTCTCTATGGTGACAAATCCCAAATCCTTATTATCTGCACGTAGCTTCGTTCTATCTGCACTCAGGACAATCTTCTTACTATCCTTAAAGGAGCATCTGCTCTCCCTTGCCAGCTCATTGCCATTCTCATCATAAGCCACAGCAGTAATAGTACCGGGCTCATATGCCACCTGCCAGTCACCCAGTAATTTCTTGCCATGAGCATGGTCGATGGTCTGCTTACCCTGAGATACTCCGTTGACAAACAACTCTACACAGGGTGCATTGGTCGCTGCTCTCACATCCACCTTCTGACCAGGATTAAAATCCCAATAAGGGAATAAATGCAGCACGGTAGCAGTCTCCGGTTTTACCCACTCTGCTCCGAACACATAATAGGAGTCCTTGGGAAATCCTGCCGTATCCACCTGCCCAAAGTAAGAATTCTTGGTATGGTAGGGAGTAGGCTCACCAATATAATCACAACCGGTCCCTAGAAACTGACCAAAAGCGAAGGTAGCATCCCTGTCATCGGTAATACATTTCTCTACACTCATAGAGCCCCAGCTGGTCGAAGAATTGCCCAGTGCAGAGCACTGCAAATCCTCGTCTGCCAGAATGGATTGGGACAGGGGGAAATGATAAATACCCCGGCTTTGCACAATAGAAGCTGTCTCGCTACCATATATAATCCAATCAGGATACTTCTTATGATGTTCCTCATAATACTTCTCAGCGTAATTGTAACCGGCCAATTTCACGATATCCGCACACTTCTGGGCATTTTCCCAGGGCATGTAATTAGAGCCGATGGTAATGGGTGCATTTTCCTTGGGATCATGAGCCCTCACATAATCTATCAAATACCGGGTAATCTCCTGTCCGTGTTCATCTGCATGAGTATCGTAGATCTCATTACCAATGGACCAAAGCATCACAGAGGGATGATTACGGTCCCTGCGAATCCAGCTGGCCACATCACGCTGTGCCCATTCTTTAAAGAACCGCCCATAATCATAAGGATTCTTGCATCTCTCCCACATATCAAAGGCCTCATCCATAACCAAAAAGCCCATTCTGTCCGCCAGTTCCATCAATTCGGGAGCCGGCATATTATGGCTGGTACGGATAGCATTGACACCCATTCCCCGAAGAATATTAAATTTACGAATCATAGCTGCGTCATTGTACACAGCACCAATACAACCAAAATCATGATGCTCGCATACACCATGTACTTTTACATTCCTGCCATTTAAATAAAAGCCTGTAGCGGGATCATAGTTCATGGTACGAAAACCAATGGTAATCTGCTCTCCGTCCACTACCTGTCCATCCAGCATAAGCTCCACCTGCAGATCATAGCAATTAGGTTCTTCGATATCCCAAAGTGCGGGATTTTCTACTACACATGTCAGTCTCGCCTTCCCATCTATTACAGGACAACTGCCCAGCTCCTGTACCGGGGCTCCATCCTTCCGCAAACAATAGGACACTGTGGCCTCTGCCCCCTTAGAGCCTGCCACTTCGGTCTCCAGTTCTGTATAAAAACCATTCTCCGCTTTATCCGTATGTACATAGGTACCATCCAACGTCAAATATGCTTCTCCACATTCCTTCAGCCATACATTACGATAAATACCTGCACCTGAATACCAACGACTGTTAGGAGCCTGATGACGCACCTGTACCAGCAGTTCATTGTCCCCATCAGCAAGATAATCGGTCACATCCATATCAAAAGTGGAATAACCATACTTCCAATCTCCTACCACCTGACCATTCATATATACGGTAGAATCCATATATACGCCATCAAAGCGTATAATCACCCGCTCTGATGGCTGCAAATCGCCGCTCATCACCTTACGGTACCATCCACAGCTATCCTCATACAGATTCTTGGTATTATAAATCAACCAATCGTGGGGCAGTTCCACAGCCTGAAACTGTGCCTCCCGGCCACGAATGTCAGCCAACTCCGTCCCCAAAGGGGTCTTTAAAAAGCTCCAACCATCATTGTATAACTGCTTCTTCACTACTATCCCTCCTGTTTGCATTCCCATGTGCAATCCACATTCCATCCCCTTCTCTAGGGACTCTCTTCGTAGCCGCACCAGTCTCTGCCTTTATCTTAACCCCATTCTAATCCACTTTCCCAGGAACCAAAATGGTGTATCTTGCATTTCAACTGTCAAATCTTGTTTGCTTTCTAACCTCATATATCTAATATTTTCTTTAATATCATGCTTCCCCTAAGAGCAATATTAAAAATAAGGTCACGTACTATTTTCTGCCCTTGCTTTAAACAGGCTTGGCAAAAAGAGTTCTGTGTTTCAATCTCAGGTACTTGAAAAACCTCGTTAAGTAACGCAATGCTTTTCACGTAGCGAGAACGTGCCTGAATTGAAACACAGAATCCTTCTGTCAAGCCGACAAGTTCTAGTAAATAGTACGGCCCTTTTCGTCCGCGATACCGCTCTTGCGGTAGAAATAAGAATTCACCTGGTCACGCCATTCCTTGGCATTATGTAACTGACGATCAAAGCGTCCCCGTACAGTAGCATACACACCGCCGTCAATCTTACCCTCCAGGCTCTCCCAAGCCTTTATCATCTCCTCCACCTGCTCTACGCCCCGGAAATGACTGTCATACCAATGCTGAATCAGGGGCTTGCCACTCTTCAGCTTCCATGTATAAGGCACATGGTGGAAGAATAATAACAATTCCTCCGGACAGGTAGTCATATCATTGTACATGGAAGCATTGGGCTCATGGTACTGCTGAGCATAACCGGTACCCTTATCCGTACGGTCCACACCCATTCCCAAATGGTCTGCCCGATGGTAGGTTCCCCAACGGGAGTACTCATATCCATCCACACTACAACCATAGTGCTCATGAGGTGTTACCATCCAACCGATACCCATGGGAGTGGTATAATTCTCATAAATCTCCCTGGAGGGAAGCAGAATACCCAAAATGGTGTCAATTACTTCCTCATCACAGGAAATACTCATACGGATCCACTCTTCCGCAATCTCCTTTGCGGTAAGTCCTGTATTAAAGGCCAATCTGGCAAAACCATAAAAATTGGCTGCCGCCAAATCATTGCCTGTCCAGTTCTTATCATTACCGGTATTACATACTGCTGCAATACCGCAATTACTGTTACCAAAGGTACGTCCACTGATAACATACGCCACAGTGCCCTTTCCTTCCACACAATAGGTCTGGAAATCCAAAATCTCCTT
>JAFUKK010000225.1 GCA_017473665.1 Lachnospiraceae bacterium | reverse complement strand
GTTCCGTCCTCCACCAAATAATCCACAAAAAACAACGACGCTTCTGCCAACACCGGAAAATACTCTGCCAAAAACCGCTTATCCGGTGTATATTGATAATGAGTCCAAATATGGGTGGACAACCAGGCTCCGCCCATGGGCCAATAGGTAGCCGGAATCCACAAATCCTGAGGCGCCGTATCACCATGCATATCTGTATTGTGGTGAGCCACAAAGCCTCGACAACCGTACATTTCCCGAGCCGTCCTGCGCCCTCTTTTCTGCAACTTTTTCAACAAGCGGAACAAAGGCATATGACACTCCGACAGATTACAGGGCTCAGCAGGCCAGTAATTCATTTCCGTATTGATATTGATAGTATATTTACTATCCCAAGGAGGTTGAAAATCCTTATTCCAAAGACCTTGCAATGTAGCCGGCAGCCCCTCACTGCGACTGCAGGCAATCAGCAGATATCTGCCATAATCAAAGAGCAGATTCACAAGTTGCACATCTTCTGTCTGCGCCGCCTGTTCTACACGCACATTGGTAGGCAAATCACTTCTATCCGCTGCATTCAGCCGAAGCTCCACCCTATCAAAAAGATTCCTATAATCCTGTATGTGTTCCCTTTTCAATTGCTCGTAATCACTCTGCATAGCCTTACGCACATGCTGTAATTGCTTATTCAGCAAAAACATCCTCAGAGCCTGTTGATACCGGTATTCCTGCTGCTCATAATAATTCCATTCATTCCACAAATCCGGCAGATTCTCCAAGGGGCGCTCCGTTATATAGGCCACATATTCCGCCTTTTCCTCGCCGCTGTATTGATAGGTGGTATCTCCTCTAAAATATAAATAAGCAACATCCGCATTCTCCACAATGAGGCTTTCTCCCACGGTTCTGACACTGCCACCCACTGTCTTGGCTGCCAGCAGCATGGAGAACTCTCCGCCACCACGGCCCAAATTGCCCCACAATTGAATGCAATCTTTGCCCACCTTGCCTACGCCGTCAAATTGCTTTTGTCTGTCCATTCTGGCAGTAAAATTGATTTTCCGTCTGCCTTTGGCCTCCAGCTTCATAATCATACAATCTGCCGGATGTGAGATCAAAATCTCCCGGCGATAGGTAGTACCATTACCGGTGTATTCCACCGTAGCCAGTGCCTGATTCAAATCCAAGGTCCGCTTGTAATCCCCGGCTTTTTCCGGACCATCCATATATAAGTAGATATCTCCCAGAGTCTGATAGGGATGCATGCTGTTAGGACATCCGGTCAAAGCAAGACCCATCAACTGCTGGGCCTTTTGTATCTGTCCACCGGCCAGCAATTGGCGTATTTCCGACAGATATCTGTGAGCATCCGGATTTTGTCGTTCTACATATCCGCCATACCACATACTCTCTTCATTTACCTGTATCTTCTCAGCACATACTTCTCCGGAAATCATGGCACCCATTCTGCCATTCCCCAGCGGAAGTGCCTCCTCCCATTGTCCTGCCGGCTGCGTATACCAAAGAGTCCTGTTCATCCGGCCACCTCTTACTTTCCCAGTACAGCACAAATGGCATGTTCCATTTGCGGTTTCCAAAACTCAAAATTATGCGCTCCCTCTGCTTCCACGTAAGTATGAGGCACCTCCAGCTCCGTCAAAAACCGGTGGAAAGCCCTGCTCTGTTCAATCATAAAATCCGATGTACCGCAAGTAATATACAATCCGGGTATTTCCTTGGCTTCCTCTTTTAACTTACGAATCAGCACTCTGGGATCATTGGTTCCGGCAAGCAATTCCTCCGCCGGCCCAAACATCAAGTCATAGTATTCCTGATTAGCAATACCATGGGCCATGCTGGCTTCCTTTTCCGCCACAAAATCCATAATCAGTGCGGAAGACATGCCAAAGATACCTGCATATCTCTCGGGGAAAAATAATCCGGTATGAATGGCTCCAAAACCTCCCATGGAGGTACCGCCGATAAAGGCATCCTCCCTTTTATCAGAAAGTCCCAGCACAGCACGGGCATGATCGGGAATCTCTACCCCCACATAGGTACCGTACTGTCTGCCGGTGGCCTTACCATCCAAATAAAAGCTGTTTTCACCATTGGGCAATATTACACACAGACCATACTTACCTGCCAACTGCTCAATATCTGTTTTTTCCAGAAAGTCAATACCCATTTCACAATAACCGTGCAGAAACACTAACACCTTCAGCTGTTTTCTCTTTTCTGCCGCCTCCCGGGTATCTCCCATGCAATCATCCGGCATTGCCACATGGTATTCTACTCTTCTTCTCAGACAATCCGAGAAAAAATCAATTCTCTTTACCGCCATTTATCTATCCTCCGTCTTCCCTTTTATTTTATCTCTTCATAGCAAAAATCCGCGAAAGTACCTGTGCCGCCGATCTCTTTGGTTGCATACACAAAAAGGCCAAACCGGCAACCGGTGAAGTGGTCCATCTTAAAAGCCAACTTTCGGGCAGCCCCCAGTGGTATCCAATCCTCACCATCCTGATAGTAAAAATGCGCTTCGTCATTCATATTAGTAAAATCTACGCTTACCTTCAATCGTACATTCGCTCTATTACCCAGAAATACCCGTCCGCACTCCTGCCCCAGGTAATCCGTGCCTGCCTTGGCCTGCAACGATACATCCTCTGGAGATTTGCCGCGCATTACCACATAATATCCGTCCTCTTCTCTGGTCAAAGCAATCAAACCGTAGCACCCCTGAAATGCAGAAATACCCGCATAGTCTCCTATTTTCATCCGGCAGCCGTCTACCGTGACCATACCGCTGCAGCCGGGATAAATCATTCTCTGGGTCAATGTATTCTTTGCCCGGGTTACATTGGTGCACACCTTATCCGTGGTCACACTCCAGGTACCCTTGTGTGTATCCATCTGTGTCAGGCACAAATCCGGTTCATGATTAAACTGCCAACAGCTCTTTAAACCAAAACATCCATAGAGCCTGCCGGCGTCTTCTGCCAAGCCGCAATTATCCGCATTTACCCGGAAATCATCACTTCCCGTCAAAGGTACATACTCGTATCCCGGTCTGGAATCCAAAGTCTCAAAATCCTCCGGCACCCTGCCATCCACTCCAAACACCGGATAATCCTTTTCAAAGCAAATAGGTAACAATACAGGGATACGTCCCACTGCCCCGCTATCCTGGAACAAAATAGCATACCAGCGTCCATCAGGTGCATCAACTATACCGCCCTGGGCCACTCCCTGGTCACAATACCCCCTGTCATCATTCAACACATCCCCTCCTACAAACTCGCCTTCAATGGAATCTGACACAAAGCAGGCCTCCACTCTTCTCCATCTCTCCTTGAGAGAATGAATAAAAAAGAGATAATACTTGCCGTTTATCTTATAGAAGT
>JAFUKK010000224.1 GCA_017473665.1 Lachnospiraceae bacterium | reverse complement strand
GATTTAATCTGCGCCACTTCTGCCAATACTGTTTCTTTAATATTTTCTTCCAGGTCCACCCCATCCAGACTCACATTCCAGATTTCGCTACCGTACACCTGCTCATATTGATTCTGTGTAGTGGTCAGATATACCATCAGCTCCGGAAGAGTACACACCTCGTCATCAATTCGGAATACATCCTCCTTGCCCAAACCGGTGGTAAATACTACTTTGGTATCACTGAAATTCCAATTATCTCCGCAGCCTGTCACCATCAACATACAAGCTGCCAGTACTGCTACGAAGACTGCCTTTTTCTTATACTTCATATGCTTTTAATCCAATACACCCACGCATGTGTCATACGTGGGTGTGTAAAAATCATGTTTACTCGATAACGTGAATCCATCCCGCGGGAGCTTCAATCTTGCCCATCTGGATGCCTGTTAAGGTATCATACAGTTTCTTGGTAACAGGCCCCATCTCGCCCATACCGCTGGCCATACAAATCTCCTTACCATGGTCCACAATCTTACCTACAGGAGAGATTACTGCCGCAGTACCGCAAAGACCACACTCTGCCATATCCTTCAGCTCGTCCAGATATACCTCTCTCTCCTCTACCTTCAGTCCCAGATATTCCTGTGCTACATACAGCAGGGAACGACGGGTAATGGAAGGCAGGATAGTACCGGACTTGGGAGTCACTACCACATTGTCCTTGGTTACGAACAGGAAGTTTGCACCACCGGTCTCCTCTACCTTGGTACGGGTCTTGGAATCCAGATACATATTCTCGTCAAAGCCTTCATGATGTGCAGTTACGATAGCATGTAAGCTCATAGCGTAGTTCAGACCTGCCTTGATATGACCGGTACCATTAGGTGCTGCACGGTCAAAATCACTCACCTTCAGAGTCAAGGGCTTTGCACCGCCCTTGAAATAAGGACCTACAGGGGTACACAAAATACGGAACTGATACTCATCCGCAGGCTTAACACCGATAACAGGGTTGCTACCAAACATATAGGGTCTCAGATACAGGGTAGCACCACTGCCAAAGGGAGGTACATATGCCGCATTGGCCTTTACCACCTGAGTCACTGCATCTATAAATCTATCCTTAGGGAATACAGGCATCTCCAGTCTGGCTGCAGAATCCATCATACGGTCTGCATTCAGGTCAGGACGGAAGGTCACGATACGGCCATCCTCTGTAGTATATGCCTTCAGACCCTCGAATACGGTCTGTGCATACTGCAACACGCCGGCGCACTCATTAAGCACCACGTTGGGATCCTCAGTCAGGATACCCTCATCCCATGCTCCATCCTTATAATTGGATACATATCTTTTGTCAGTCTGGATGTATCCAAAGCCCAGATTGCTCCAATCGATGTTTTTCTTTTCCATTGGTTTCTACCTTCTTTCTTGGATTATGCAAAAATAACTTGAAAATATTATTATACTTTTAAGTACAAAAGTCAATCACTTTTCCGATTTAATTCGATAAATTCGACTTTCTTTCGTATCGTAAGAATTCATAAGCAATATCAAAATAGGTCTGCTCATCACTGTCGGCTGTAATCACCCAGTCCTCATCCTTGTCCAGATTGGGGAAATAAGTATCCGCTTCATAGGAATAATCAATCTTGGTCACATGGGCCACATCACAGTAAGGCAACATCTGACGGTAAATACTCTCACCACCAATGATATATACATCCTCGCTATCATACTGCTTTAACTGTTCCAGAAGCTCCTCCACAGAATGTACCACGATAGCATCCTTTACCTTAAAATTTTTATCCTTGGACAGAATAATATTGGTACGATTTTTTAAGGGCAATCCCTGAGGAAAGGTGGCCAGGGTCTTACGTCCCAGCACCACCACCTTACCGGTGGTCTCTTCCCGGAAATGCTTCTGGTCAGTGGGGATGCTGATAAGCAGCTGGTTTTTATTTCCAATGGCCCAATTATTATCTACCGCTACAATTAAATTCATGTATCATACCTCTTTCTGCCGATTTAGATGGCGATGGGAATATCCTTAATTTCCTCGCCATACTGATAATCAATGAGCTTTACATCATCTCTGGTAAACTGATAAAAGTCCTTGATATCAGGATTCAGCCAGAATTTCGGAGCCGGCAAAGGTTCTCTGGTAATCAGCTCCTTGATAATGGGCACATGACGGTCATAAATATGGGCATCTGCAATCACATGCATGAATTCACCCACATACATATCACAAACCTGGGCCAACATGTGTACCAGTACTGCATACTGCACCACATTCCAGTTATTGGCTGCCAATACATCCTGGGAGCGCTGGTTTAATATGGCATTCAAAGTCAATTTATCCTCCCCCGGTCTCTGGGTCACATTGAAGGTCATACTGTAGGCACAGGGATACAGATTCATCTCGTGCAAATCCTGATGCACATAAATATTGGTCATAATACGGCGGCTAAAGGGATTGTTTTTCAAGTCATAAATCACTATGTCCACCTGGTCCATCATGCCTTCCTTGTACTGATGCTTCACACCCATCTGATAACCATAGGCCTTGCCGATGGAGCCGGTCTCATCTGCCCAGGCATCCCAAATATGACTATGAAGCCAATTCACATTATTGTTTTTTTGCTGCCAAATCCACAGCATCTCCTCTGTAGCAGACTTAATAGCCGTTCGGCGCAGGGTAATAACCGGAAATTCCTTCCGCAAATCATAACGGTTCACCACACCGAATTTCTTAATAGTGTATGCCTGACTGCCATCCGGCCAGTGGGGACGCACCTTTTCCCCTTCGGTACTGGTACCATTCTCCAATATATCCTTACACATCTCAATGAATGTCTTATCCGCTAAACTCATTTATTCCAATCCTTTCCTTATTCTCGGGAACTTTGGGACCGCAGGTTCCAAAGTCCCATCGCAAACTTTATGCGTAGCATAAATTTGCATAGGAAATGTTTACATTTCCTATTCTATTCCCACTTATCACAGATGGAATTAATCTGGTCCGCCATCTTAGCCATGTCCTTATTAGCCAGCCCGTCGCTCTTGGAAATCAATGCCACCAGTCTCTGACCTGCTGCCACCAGACGTGCATAGACACCGGTGGGCTGCTTTGCTTTCTTTTTGATATAGACAGGCTGAGCCTCATATTCCAACTTACCGCTGGTCAAATCAAATATGGTACCGCTGTAAGGGGCGTAAGCTCTCTGTCCATGCTCCACCTGCAGGCACTCAGCAAAGGAAGTACATACTGCATCCTCACCATGGACCACAAATACCTTTCGGGGTTTCTCCTCAAAGGCTGTAATCCACTCAATCAGCCCATCCTTATCCGCATGACCACTCATTCCTGCTAAGGTCTTTATCTGTGCACGCACCTCGATAGGTTCGCCAAAGAGCTTCACCTCCTGCGCTCCCTCCACCAATACTCTGCCCAGGGTTCCAATGGATTGATAACCTACAAACAAAATGGTCGATTCCGGCCTCCACAAATTATGCTTCAGATGATGACGGATACGTCCTGCCTCACACATGCCGGAGGCAGACAAAATGACTTTCGGTTCATCATCAAAGTTAATTGCCTTGGATTCATCACTGGTAATACTCAGTTTCAGTCCTGCAAAGGAAATGGGGTTAATTCCCTCCCGTACATACTGCATAGCCTCTTCATCAAAGCACTCATAACGATTCTCGGTAAATACACCGGTAGCCTCCACTGCCATGGGGCTATCCACATATACTGTAAAATTCTCATGGCCTTTTACCAGGCGATTTACCTTTATCTGACGCAGGAAATACAGCATTTCCTGGGTTCTGCCCACTGCAAAGGAAGGGATCACCACATTTCCGCCCTTGTCAAAGGTCTCCTGCAATATCTTGGTCAGCTCAGCCACATAGTCAGGCCGGGTAGCGGAGTGGATTCTGTCACCATAGGTGGACTCCATTACCACGTAGTCCGCTGTAGCGGTAGGCTGAGGGTCCCGAAGCAGGGGCTGGTTCTTATTACCAATATCTCCGGAGAACACAATCTTTTTAGTAATATTTCCCTCGGTCAACCACACCTCAATACTGGAGGAACCCAGCAAATGTCCGATATCGGTAAACCGGATTTTAACACCCTCGCAAACCTCAATCTCTTTATTATAATCACAGGGTACAATACGTTTAATCACTCCCTCCGCATCCTGCATATCAAATAAAGGAACTGCTGCGCTCACCTTGGAGCTTCTCTTGGCCTTGCGATTTTTCCACTCTGCCTCCTGCATCTGGATATGGGCACAGTCACGAAGCATGATACTGCACAAATCAGCAGTAGCCTCAGTCATAAACACCTGTCCCCGGAAGCCTCTTGCATACAAAAGAGGTAAATATCCGGAATGATCCACATGGGCATGGGTCAGAAATACATAATCGATCAGGGATTCATTCACCGGCAAAGGTTCATTCTCCAATACATCCACACCCTGCTGCATACCATAATCCACCAGGATATGTTTATCTCCCACCTGTAAATAGTGACAGCTTCCGGTCACCTCATGGGCTGCACCAATAAACATCAATTTCATAATCTAATACCTCCCTCCCTTATTTCAACGCATTTGCGGTCTCATAGAAATGATAATACATCCCCTTGAGTGCTAATAATTCATCATGATTACCTTCCTCCACTATCCCATCCTCTGTCAGTACCAGAATACGGTCTGAATTGCGGATACTGGACAATCTGTGGGCAATAGTAAGAGTGGTACGCCCCTCTGATAGCTTTGCCAGAGACTGGGCCACTGCAAACTCACTTTCATTATCTAAGGCTGAAGTCGCTTCATCCAAGATAATCATGGGCGGATTCTTCAAAAATACTCTGGCAATACTAATCCGCTGCTTCTGTCCGCCGGAAAGCTTCACGCCCCGCTCTCCCACATAGGTATCATACCCATCCTTTAGGGCGGATATAAATTCATGGGCTCCGGCACGGGTCGCTGCTTCCACAACCTCCTCCCGGGTAGCACCCGGTCTGCCGTAAGAAATATTCTCATAAATGGTACCGGAAAACAGATACACATCCTGTTGTACCATACCGATACTGCCTCTAAGGCTCTTTAGGGTATAGTGACGTACATCCTGTCCATCCAGGGTAATCCGTCCACTTTGCACATCATAAAATCTGGGGATCAGATTACACAGGGTGGTCTTGCCCCCACCGGAGGGACCCACAATAGCCACCTTCTCACCGGCTCTAATCTGTAGATTCAGATTGTGAAATACCTGATTATGGTCATCAGGATATTCAAAGCTTACATCCTCAAAACAGATATTCCCCTTGGGACTTACCAAT
>JAFUKK010000223.1 GCA_017473665.1 Lachnospiraceae bacterium | reverse complement strand
GCTCCTGGCCCGGAGGTAGAAATTGTCCATTGGTTCTATAAAGAGGGTGACGAAAAGCTGAATTCCTCGCGCTATCTTGAACTGTGGCTCCCAGTCACTAAGAAATAACCATATACACAAAGCAAGCCCGGGAGTTCATCAACTTCCGGGCTTGCTAATATTGTGAAAACATCCTTTATAAAATACACCCTGCTCCATTCTCTTTTTATAATTGCTTCTCGCTGATTCGCCACACGCCAACGCCCGCCGCATATCCCGTCAATAGTATAAATGCTCCTCGCATGATAAGCATGCTGAGCTCTTCTCGATACACCATCAATAGGTAGCTGGGGCCTTCTACTATATGTATTACATTCAATACCACCATGACTATTCCATATATAATAGTAGGAATGAGCGCCAACAGCGGCATACTTTTTCCCAGAGGTTCGCCCTCCTCTAACAGCAAGTAGGATCCAACAACAAATACCGGACAAATCAATCGTCGGAACAAGTCCACTCGTTCCGGCCAAATCAGCATATCCATGCTCAAATAATTTATCAGCATCTCTATAAATAATCCTGGCATAACCGTCACCGCCATCATGGATGCTGACACATATCGCAGCATACGCAGATTCTGTCCCGCATTTTCCCGCAGCGTGCAAATGAACAAAGCCGCACCGCTGAATATTCCTAAAAGATTACTGTACAGCGAATAATGGTAGAATAGGTTCACGCCGTATATTTCAAAGCTGTCAATCACCGATAGCATGGACAAAAAGACTGAGACGATCGTTACGACCAACAGGATATTCTTTTTCATGATTCACCTCCTGCTTTTACTCCCACTTGCCCAGTTCTTCCACCATACGCTCTGCCACTTCAAAATACTTCGCATAATCGGAATACTGGGTAGCCTCATAATCCCTGTACTCTTCGAACATTTTACCCGGGTCGCCCTCATCGGTGGCCCCGGTCAGATAGTCAAACACACTGTTTTCCAGCACCATGTAACGCTTTTCACCAAAGGCTGCGTTCAAATGAATATATCGAGTGACCAGATGACGGTCCTCCAAATCCTCTACCTGCACCTCTGCATCGTACACTTCGATGCCTTCACCTAATTCCGTAATCTTTGCTCTCTCCTGAACAATTCTCATAATATTACTCCTTACTTCTTAAATCGTCTTGCATAAGTACATGTTTTACAAAGCTCTTCCACCATTTTTCTGCAGGAAAAGCCATCCCGCATCCGCTGTGCCCGAGGACTTTGTAAAATTTCATCCATGCTCTGCTCAAAAATATTGCCCAAATTGATCTGTCCCTCTGCGTCAAGACAGCAGGGCACCACAGTACCATCCACTAAAATTGCCACCTGATCCATCAGGCCATGGCAATATCCATCGTCCTCCCCATCCGCTTGGCTCTGTGCCGGCCAGGTAAAAATCCCGGCGTATTCCAGAAAAATATGGTCTGCCAGATAAAAACCATTCCAACGCTTGGTCCACTCACCTGCAAAAGCCTGATGAAGTGTACGTTCAATCATGGCGTTGCCTTCATTGGCTCCGGCCCCCTCTTCTGAATCCAGGTTCCACAACCGATAAATCATGAAGATGCCATGCTGTGCCGCCTTTTTACCAAAGTCAATCACATTGTGCAGGTATTGATCCATGGTCAGATGGGCACCATTTCCTTCCATACAATGCAGGGAAACGCTGATACGATGGATATGATCCCCATGCTTCAACAGGAGCTCCTCATGGTTTCTTAACAGGGTGCCATTGGTTGTGATACACACCTTCAAATCATACTTATGAGCAATCGTCAATAACTCATCCAATTGGGGATGCAGCAGCGGCTCTCCCATCACATGCATATATATATAATTGGTATGGGGCTTGATTTTGATACAAATCGCCTCAAACTCCGCTGCACTCATCTGCTTATGCTCCCGCGTCGTAGAGGGACAAAAGGAACATTTTAGGTTACAAATATTCCCCACTTCAATATAAATCCTTTGAAACATGGCAACTCCTTAATAATAAAATTCTCCTGCAGTTATGTTCAGTATACCATAACTACAGGAGAATTACAAGGCAACTTATATTAGTATCTCTTCTTCGTATTCTGGCAGATAATATTGCGCTCCTTCAGGTGTTCAGAAATCACTTCGCACAGCTTCAGTGCTTCCGCACCGTCCAGCATCTTCAGTTCGGTAATCTCCTGACCCATCTGCTGCTCCAGGGGTTCGGTGGCCTCATTGGACACCACATCGCTGTACTTGAACTCCTCTGCCAACTTCTTGACACGGGCAATCACAGCAGGATCCTTAGCACCAACACCAACCATCTCCACCTTAGCGGTCAGAATTTTCATTCTGCTGGTTTCACGCTTACTCTCTTCCTGTACCTTTACGATCACATCGCGGGTATGCAGGCAGCAAATCGCTACAACCACATAGGCCAATAACAGCAGGACTTCCAACAAAACCGCAATCTTGCCACCCTTATCAATCAGCATAAAGATGATGGATACCACCAACTGAATGCCGCCATAAATAGCGGACCAGAACAATACGGGATAGCCCAGGAAAAAGGCTCTCTTGGCCAGATCATCCTGACTTACCATAAACAATGCTGCCATGATTGCCACCATTCCCAAGATGGTAAATGCATAGGATACCCAGAATGCTGCACCATGACCGGAAAAACCGCCTACAAAGAATACCAGGAAACTGTATACGATCACAAATACAGGAAACAGCGCTAAAAACTTCTTATCAATTTTCATATTTATCCCCTCCATTAATTATTGGGTTTCTGAGTTCCGCAGTCAGTACAGAACTTACCGGTAATACCCT
>JAFUKK010000222.1 GCA_017473665.1 Lachnospiraceae bacterium | reverse complement strand
CTTCAGAGATTCAGGATCTGTCACATCAATTTTACGGAAGGTGAAATCCCCGCTTACTCCCAGGTCACGCTCCATCATATCAGCCGCAACCACCTGATGACCTGCTGCCAGCAGGCATTTAAAAATATCTGCGCCCAAGTTACCATAGGCACCCGCAAGTACTACTTTCATATGCCAATCCTCCTATTTCTTATTTTTTTCCTTGGAGCGCTTATCATTAATAATCTTCATATGCTCCTCGGTAATCAGTTCCACATTATTTTCCTTAGCCCAATCTACACACCCCTTCAATACCAAGGACAGGAATACGCGGGGTACATTCAAAATAGTCATAAGGGCTTCATCTGTAAACTTAATCTTGTCATCCGCACGGTCTGCTGCATAACGGACAGATTCCAGGCTGGCTTCTCTCATCTGTAGCAGTTCCGCCTTCATGCGACGGGCACGATGATACCAAAAATTCTTGCTGTCACGATAACCGTAATCCACGGGCAAATTAGGGAAGTCCCCTGCCTTTACACCATTGATAATGGCATCACTGTATTTCTTCTTCATGAGAATCTTATCCACCCGGAGAATAAAATGAGCCCCAAACTTACTGGTAATTCCATTGAAGTCATGGTAAGGTCCCTCATAACCGTTCAGTTCACCGGGCTGATCCTTATCTGCGCCATCCAGCTCTCTCATCCAGGTACACTCAATGACCTGCATGGCCTCGCTCATAACCATGGGGCGGATATCCTCGGGATTCTCTTCTTGAATCATACTCATCTCCAGCTTGAACTTACACTTAGGCATCTTTTCCTCAGGCTTATCACCGGGCCAGGACAGCTTCACAGCCTCCTTGAAATACTTGGGCTCATCGGTAATGAAATTGATGGCACATTTTCCCGTACGTAAAATATTCTGGGCCGTATTGGAAGAATTACGACATGATAACAGCATGGCATAATAGTCCTTACCGGCCACATAATAGGGCTGCACCAGGGAATAAGGGCCCAGGTTGGTACTGCCATCCTCACACAGGGTACTGATCAGCACCGTAGGCATGGGAAAAAATAAGGATGTCTGGTAGAAATTGTCCACCACTCGAAGATTCTCAAAGCTACTCATAATGCACTCTCCTTTACATTTATTTGTTTATAATGAGCCGCAACACCGCGGCAATTTCTTCATAGGACTTGCCTGCCACCGTCCAAGTCAGCAGGGACTCTGCAATAAACTCTGCCAGAAAGGCACCATTGGGCATCTGACTCACTGCTTCCAGCCGCCCGATGGGCTCCGCCAACTGGTCCCGTAATTGTTTGTGTCTCTGAGAAAAAGCACCGGTAAAGACCTTCATAGCCTCTGCATCCGTAAACAGTCGCTCATACTGATGCAAAAATCCCTTCAACTGGTCATAGATGCATCGAAACACTGCCTCATGTCCTGACATCTGCCCGCAACAGTCGTTTACAATCCCCATACACCGCTGCCAATCTGTCAGCAAAACCGATGCTACCAACATATCCTTAGAGACAAAGTAATTATATACAGTACCCACACCCAAACCACAGGCTCCTGCAATGGAACGGATGGTCATGGTACCGTAGCCGCTTTCCTCCATTTGTCTGCGAGCTTCCTCTATGAGCATCTCCCGAACATTTTCAATAATTTTCGGCATCTGAAACTACTCCTCTCTTTTATGAACGTGTTCACTTTAATTATAATAAATCCTACAAAAAGTGTCAATATGAGGAATGCTGTCCTCATTTTCCTCGTCAATACAACAAAAAACAACAGGCATTTTAGCACAGTTGCTAAAGCCTGTTGTCTATCATTCTTATTTAGTTAAACTGCTCAAATGCTTTCTTTTTCCATTTGCCTCTCATGTAGAAGAAGGTGGTAATTACTGCGCCCAGTACCCATGAACATAAAAGTGAAATGAAGATACATTCCTGGCGTCCGCTGGGATACTCTGCACTTCTGGTCAGGTAGGCAATGCCATAAGCCACAGGCACACGGACAGCTACTGTAGTCAATAAAGAAATCCACATGGGTGTCATAGTATCACCGGCACCACGCATAACACCTGACAAACTCTGAGTCACAGCCATGGCAATATATCCCACTGCAATGATGCACATCATCCGATAGCTCAAGTTTACCAGTTCGGTGGTATCAGAAAAAATACCCATGAGCCCCTTACCAAAGAGCAAAATCACACCGGTCAAGGTAGCTGCAGTCAATACAGCAATGGCAGTACCCTGCTTAGCCCCCTTAATCACTCGATTCATATCCCGGGCACCGATATTCTGACCTGCATAAGTGGTCATAGCAGTACCAAAGGAGAAATTGGGCAACATAGCAAAACCATCCACACGCATTACAATTACATTAGCTGCAATGAATGCTTCACCAAAGCTGTTGGTCAGAGACTGTACCACCACCATTGCCATGGAGAAAATCGCCTGGGTCAAACCGGAAGGAAGTCCCAGACGGATCATGCTGCCGGAATATTTCCGATTCAGTTTCAGATACTTCATCTTCAAATCAAACATATCCGTCAGCTTTGCCAGTCGCATGAAACACAATATTGCGGACACTGCCTGGGCAATAATAGTCGCCCATGCCACACCGCTGACACCCATACCCAACTTGGCCACAAATACCAAATCCAGTACAATATTAATTACTGTAGCCACCAGTAAATACACCAATGCAGACACTGCATCACCCAGCCCCCTGAGTACACCACTAAGAATATTATAATAAGCACTTCCGATGGATCCCAGGAACAGAATCAACAAGTAAGACTCACACCAACCAATAATACTGGCCGGTGTGTCCAATAGCTCCAACAGAGGACGTACCACTATCACCGCTACCACCATTACAATGCCTACCGCAATAGCCGTCAGGGTAATACAGTTACCAATGGTATGAGACAGCTCTTCTCTCTGCTTGGCGCCGAAATACTGTGCTACCATGATACTGGCACCCATACTGATACCCATGAACAATACCAACAGCAGGTTTAAAATAGGTCCTGCACTACCTACTGCCGCCAAAGCATTATCGCCCACATACTTACCTACTACGATACTATCTACCGTATTGTACAATTGCTGGGCAATATTACCGATTAACATAG
>JAFUKK010000221.1 GCA_017473665.1 Lachnospiraceae bacterium | reverse complement strand
CTTAATATTTTTTTGCCACCCACCTCTTTTTACAATATAATAGAACTAACTAATAAAATGCTCATAGAAAGGAGTGCCCCATGCTTCCCAAATGGCTACAGGACCGGATTGCCCCGGGTTATCGGAAACAAATAAATACCCCGTCCCAATATCAGGCTGCGGCCGGTTATTTGCGTAGCCAAATGCAGGAGCTGGTGGATAATCCCTGCCCGGACTCCCGGACTGCAACACAGCATCAGCAACAGGCTCAGGAATTCACCCAAGCCCTACAGCAAATAGAGGATACACTGCCCGCCTTGGAAAAACAGTGCACACAATTATCCCGGCAGCAAGAGGCTTTTGCCCGGCATTCTACGGCTATTCCTTCTGAAGGACTCCACTTGACCCGGTCCGTAGACGCTATGGATAAAAGAGTACATTCTCTGGAGCAAAAGTTACAGGCTCCTCTGCCGGATACCTATGAAGATACGATTCTTTTCCTGGAGGAGCGGCAACAAGAGCAGCAGGAGGCTTTCCTACAGCTTTCTGCCTTAAAACAGCTGACCTCCCGGGAACATTTTCCGGAGCTGACCCATGCACTGCCGGAAGAGATGCATGCAGGTCTAAATTTTCACCTGGCTGTTCAGGGGCAATTGACACAAGCGGACACCCTGGACCAACAGCTGCAGGTTCTTTCCCGCTCCTTGGATACCACTCTGGAAAAGCTGGGAAATATCCAGTTTATTCACCGACGCTTTCTCCAAAAGGACGGCCCCATCCAATTACAGTTTGAGACGCTGGATAAGCAGGTACCCCCGCTACTGTCACAGGCCGCTGTAAACTCCGATTGGTGTGATTTGGTACAATCCTGGTATAAGGCCAACAATCTGGCCAACCATACCATCAAAAATATTACCGTCCTGGTGACAGATGTTCGGCAAATCGCCCGGCAATGTACATACCTGGAGGAACAATTGACCCAAGCCAAAGCCCGGCTCAACGATTTATCTCCGGTCAATCATACTGAGATGATCCAACAGTCCCTAGAGGAATTGGGTGATACCACCCGCCAATTGCAACAGCGTCTGACACAACAAGAACTACAATTGCAGCACCTGGCCAAGCAGCAAAGCACGTTAAAGGAACAGGCAAAAAGAAAATCCCTTGAGGAAGCGGAACATTTACAGGATTTGTGGTCCTCTTTGGAGAAAGCCACTTCCCATTATGTCAGCCGCAAGGAAGCTGCGGACACCCGGAACCTTTTTGAGCAGATACAGACCATCCTAAAGGAGCCCTACTGTCTGCGGACTGTTCACCGTTCCCCGGTACCCAAGATACTCCTTCAGGCAGAAACCTATGGACAGTATCTGGCTACTTGCAATAAAGATTTTATCTCAGGAGAAATGGCCCGCTTGGATACATACTTTTCTGAAATAAACGGAAGAAGCCTTACCCCGGCCCAACGAAAGGCAGTCCTTACAGAGGAAGACTATGTACAGGTCATAGGGCAGCACGGATTTGGTAAGAGCTTTACTCTGGAGGCCAAGGAGAAGTATCTGCTGGAGCAGCTATCCTATCGCTCCTCCCAGCTCCTTTTATGGAAAAACAGCCAAAGTATTCAGGCCCGGGTACAGCGCTGGTTGCAGGCAACGGACGATGATGCCCCCGTGCAGTTCACCGATGTATGGCAACAGCAGGAACAGCTAAAACAGCTATTCCCCCAATGCCGGTCCTGGGATATTCTCTTGCCGGCTTTGGAACTTTACCAATACCTCTGTCCTGCCGAATATCTTCTCACTCTTTCCAAGGACCCGCTAAATGCCTTTACCGGGCAAGAACGTGAGAGTGCAGAGACACTCTACCGGGACTTCCTCTTATTGATACAAATATATGAAGAACTACTGACTGAAAAGCAGCTGATGGACTCCTATCAGGCATTACACCTGGTAACGCAAAAATTAGTCAGGGGACAACTTACTTCTGACTATACCCACTGTCTGGTGGATGATTTTCCCAGCCTCTCCCCTCTGGAACTGGCACTGCTACGGGCACTACTGAATCGTAATCCCCGTACCAAGCTTTTTTGCACCGGTGACATATGGGAGCCCGTGGACGAAATCAGCTATATCAAATCCCATTTCCCCAGACTGTCCTGGACACATTTTCTGGTACAGGAGCTATTGGCTGCCGGGAAACAATTTATTACAGCCCGTGATTATCAGGGTGGATATCTGTCCCTGACCCGGACAAAGGGAGAAGTCATACTGCTATCTCCCTTGGATGAAGCCTAAACCCATAAAAATAATCAAAAAGAGTGCTACATCATAGGGTGATTCTTTTATAAATCACTTACGATGCAGCACTCTCTTCATTTCCCGTATAGCGACCTTATCCTCCGGGCTCACCCGGTAGGAATCCAATAACTTACGGATGGTCATATCCAGAACCGGTTCAGTCAAATGATGCTGACCACCTGTCAGATACTGATGCGTAATGTCCCTTTGCTTGGCCCATGCAGTAGCTACCGCCCAAGCAATGGCCATCTGACAGTAATATCCCTCCATCTCCATGGAATCCAATAATTCCAGGGTCCGATGAATATAAGTATCATCCAGATAATAGTCCATCAGCATCACCGCTCCGAAGCGGCGTTCAAATTCCTCTTGTGAATAGATATAGGGCATCAGGAATTCTAAAAACTCTTCCCGATGTTTTTTTACGATTTTCAAACCGGCACAAAATCCGTCACACAGATACCAGTCATCTATCTTTTCCACATGCCGGGCAATGTATGGTAGAAGCGTCTCGTAATCAGCCTTTGCATAGCCAATGACAAATCCCTGAAGATTGACTATCTCGGACAATTCCGGTGTGTCTGTTTCCATAGCATCCTTTTTGTCTAACTTATCATCCAATCCTTGGGCCCGGTCCAGGTATCCCTGCCAGTCATCCTTGGCAATCTCCTTGGCCAGCTTACGTAGTGCCGGAATCCGCACTCCCAGCATAGGGCGTCCACCGGGTATCAATGCCTGACTGAAATCCCGGTATTTGTCCTCTGCCATATCTTCTAATTGTTTCCTTAATTCACCATATTCCATAATGTACTTGCAATCCCTTCTCCGGCACCTATTCAAAGTATCCCTGATAAGAAATATGATACTTACTGCCCGGGAACATATGACTATACAAGTCAACCAGATAATCATCGGTCATGCTGGCAATGTAATCCACCACCAAAGCATTGGGGTCCTCTTCTTCGTAGGGCATACTACGACGAAGATATCTGGTGGATTCATTGATATAATCAATATGGTGGGTATAGATATAAGAATCCTTCTTATGTTGTTGCAAATCCTGCAGAAGCTGTTCATAAATCTGCTCCATCATGGGACGAATCTGCTCATCAAATACCTTGG
>JAFUKK010000220.1 GCA_017473665.1 Lachnospiraceae bacterium | reverse complement strand
TAATATCGTTATTTTCAGTAAATACTGCACTGTTCTCTCCACATAGCTTTTCAATCAACTTTTTTACATTCTTTTTGGTCGGAAACAATGCCTCCGGCAGGAATATTTTCATCATGGTAGTCATAGGACTTCCGTTATTTCCCACCGACAGTGCCCCCGATATACTAATTCCCTTAATTACACTTTCCGGTCTGCTTAACGCATATACCTGCACCAGATATCCTCCATGAGATACTCCTGCCAAAAATGTCTGCTCAATTGACAAGCCCTCCAATATCTTGTCTATCCAAAGCACATCATCAAAATCTTTATTATATAGCTCCCCCGGTACGCTTTTCCCCGGTCCTCCGATGGTATCCACCGCATAAACACGATAATACAGACTTAAATACTTTGCGTTATATATCCACATTAGCGCAGCATCATCACCTACACCATGGAAAAGAACCAGCGGAGGATTATCTTTGTTTCCACACGCAATAATATGCGTCATTCCATATGGCGTAGCAATATCCATTTCTTCTACAACAACATCCCATTGCTTTACCAGCCTATTATATGTCCTTATAATTTCTTGTTGCATTTTTCTACTTCTATATACCTTCATCTCTGTTATACCCCCACACTTGCTATTTTCTCTGTGATTACCTTAGATAACAATACTATCATTATTACTTCTATGGCACTTCCCGAAGCATACCCTCTCGCTATGTTCATTGCATACGTTATATAAATATTCTTTTATAAAAATGATGCAGTTGTATCTGAAGTTGCTGAATATCTCCTGTAAAATACGCCATCATAATCGCTGCCTGATACTCTGCCGCTAACTCCTTGTCGGTAGTAGCATCCACAATTTCTCCCCGCTCTCTTAATAACCGAAATACATTTTCCTCATGCTCTAACGGTGTAAAAATCACTAGTTCTTTCCACACCCTGTCAGCATCTTCATTATGAAATCTTTCACATTCTAATACCTTCAGCAGTGGTTCCACCTGTGCATTCTGTAAATAACCAGTCAAAAAATATATTCCCGTTTGAACAAAGGCTTCCTCTTCTACCCTTCCGGCCTTAGAAAGTGCATTCAAAAAAACATCCTGTAGAGCTTCTTTCACATCCGTTGCTTTCTGTATCAGTGCCTCAAAAAGTGCCTGTTTTCCACTAAAATGATGATAAATAGAGCTCACACGTATCCCTACCGCCATGGCAATATCCCGCATTGAAACTGCTGCATATCCCTTATTAGAGAATAGATTCAGGGCCTCCATCAAAATTATTTCTCTTGTATTTTTTTCTTCCATCAATTCACCTCAATCAATTAGCACTTTTTCATTCTTCCGAACGTTCGTTAGTCTATATGCTAACTTAATTCCTTTTTCTTGTCAAGTTTTATCAGGTTATTCACCGTTCCCGGGCTGAGAGCAGGCATGGCCGCCCTTAATGGCGAGCATTGCTCGCCATTAAGTATCGTGCCATGCCTTCAAATAGTCTGTGAAAACAAAAAACAGCCGGTCGAGTACGCAAGCGTCCTCGACCGCTGTCCTTTATTTTCACAGACTGCTCTCAGTCCATGGATTCACTTTATTCAAACTCAATCGTCGCTATAGGCTTCTTAGTAATCTCGTAGCATACTCTATTAATACTGGGAACCTCCGCGGTGATTCTGTCTGCTACCTTCTCCAGGAAGTCATAGTCCAGTCTCTCGATGGTAGCGGTCATTGCGTCCACAGTATTCACTGCACGGATGACTACCATATAGCCCATGCTTCTGGCATTATCACGGACACCTACTGCCTTGAAATCGGGTACTACGGTGAAGTACTGCCATACCTTCTTGTCCAAACCGGCTTTAGCAAATTCTTCACGCAGGATAGCGTCAGATTCACGCAACGCATTCAGACGGTCGCGGGTGATAGCACCCAGGCAACGTACGCCCAGTCCGGGACCGGGGAAGGGCTGACGGTATACCATTTCTGCAGGCAGACCCAGCTCTACGCCGCAGGCACGTACTTCGTCCTTGAACAGCTGTGCCAGAGGCTCTACCAATTCAAACTGCAGATCCTCAGGCAGACCGCCTACATTGTGGTGGGACTTTACGCACTTTGCAGTCTTGGTACCGCTCTCGATGATATCGGGATAGATGGTACCCTGACCCAGGAAGTCGATACCTTCCAGCTTTCTTGCTTCTTCTTCAAATACGCGGATGAACTCACCGCCGATAATCTTTCTCTTCTGCTCAGGGTCTGCTACGTTCTCCAGCTTGGTCAGGAAACGCTCGGTAGCATCCACATAAATCAGGTTTGCATTCAGCTGATTGCGAAATACTTCTACTACATTTTCAGACTCATTCTTACGCATGAGACCATGGTTTACATGAACACATACCAGCTGCTGGCCAATAGCCTTTAACAGCAGGGCTGCTACTACAGAAGAGTCTACACCGCCGGACAGTGCCAGCAGTACTTTTTTATCTCCAACCTGACGGCGAACCAGTTCAATCTGGTCAGCAATGAAGTTCTTCATATTCCAATTTGCCTCAGCCTTACAGGTATCGAATACAAATGCCTTCAGGGTAGCTTCATCAGGAAGCTGTGCCAGCTGCTGCTGACATTTTGCGGTAGGATGGTCAATAGCCATCACAGGGAAGCCGCACTCATAGATAGCAGGCATTACGTCTACGGGAGTACCGTCTACTACACGATTCTCGCCACCGTTTAAGATAATACCCTTTACATTATCCAATGCCTTTAATTCGTCGGGAGTAATGTCATGAGGATGAATCTCACTGTATACCCCCATATCTCGGATTTGTCTCGCAATCACTGTATTTTCAGTGCTGCCAAGGTCCAGAATAACAATCATATCCTGCTTCATCGCCGTCTCTCCTTTAAACAATAAACTAAGTATTTTTAAAAAATACTTTTACATTATATTACGAAGTTTTCTGAACTTCAATATTTTTTATTCACGAAATACTTCGAATTCTTTCCCTTATCTCTAGCAATTTGACGGGATTTACGGAAAAAGCATGGATTCCCATATGTACAAGTGCCTCCGTCACTGTCGTATCTGCCCCCAGCTCTCCACAGATACTCACCGGAATGCCGGCCTGACGGGCACCGGCTACCACCTGCTCTATCATTTTCATGATAGCCGGGTGATGGGTATCATACACCACTTGTACTGAGGTATTCTGAAGGTCTGCTGCCAGCGTATACTGGGTCAGGTCATTGGTACCGATACTAAAAAAATCCACCACTTCTGCCAGTTCCCGGCTAAGCATCACCGCTGCGGGAGTCTCCACCATGATACCTACTAACACCCGCCCATGGGCAATCCCTTCCGTTTCCAAAGATTGACGGGCTGCTTCCAGGCAGGCTTTGGCCTGCCTCACCTCTTCCACAGAAGTAATCATGGGAAACATCACTGATACCGGCCCTTTGGCTGCCGCCCGCAGAATCGCCCGCAATTGAGTCATAAATAAAGCTCTATGCTGCAGGCAGGTGCGGATACCCCTGCATCCCAATGCCGGATTTTCCTCCGGCTCCATAGGCAGATATTTGGCCGGTTTGTCTCCACCGATATCCAGTGTGCGGATAACCACCGGCTTCCCCTGCATTTGCTCCACAATATATTGATAGGTCCTGTATTGTTCTTCTTCCTCAGGCATCCGGCTACGCCCCAGGAATAGAAATTCCGTCCGTAGCAGGCCGATACCCTCGCCATCCTGTTCCCGTACCGCTGCCACCTCTTCCCGGCTACCAATATTGGCATACAGGGCCACCTTTTGTCCCGAAAGCGTCACTGTCTCAGTGCCTATCAGGGTTCTCCTGGCCTGTTCCCGCTGTCTGGATGCCTCCACCCGTTCCAGTAATTCCTTTCTGATGTCTTCATCCGGTTCTTGATACACACAGCCGCCATCTCCGTCCACGGCTACTTCCATACCATCCGTAAATGTACTCACATCCACACCCGTTACCGCAGGAATCCCCATAGAGCGTGCCAATATGGCTGCATGGGACTGGTAGGAACCATTTTCCGTAATATAGGCCAGCACCTTGGTGCTACGCAATGCCATTACTGCTCCCGGAGTAATCTCCCGGCAGACAATGATATGAGCCTCCGGCTGTGCACCGGCCCCGTCCTTTTGCTCCAACAAACTGATGATTCTGCCGGAAATATCCTTCATATCCATACGACGGGCTCTTGTAAGCTCATCCGGCATGGCGTTAAAAATTGCCGCAAAATGTTCTCCGGCACAATATACCGCATAAGCAGCATTTACCCGTTCCCGCACTATTTTTTCCTGAATAAAGCGACCAAAGGAAGCATCCTGCAATAGCATCAGCTGTGCTTCAAAGATTTCCGCTGCCTGCTTACCCACTTCCCGGATAGCCTGTCTGTATACCCGCTCCAATTCCGCAGCAGCTTCCTCCGCGGCAAACTGATACAATGCCAGTTCTCTCTGTACATCCTGCACCCTGCGGAGCATTATCTCCGGCTGAGAACCCTGGTAGATTTTCACTGTTCCTATGGCAATTCCATCACTGGCACACAGCCCTTGCAATCGCTTCATATGGCTCGCTCCTTTTTCTTCTTGTTCTTAATATTATATCCGACTTTTTTACCAAAAACAACGCAACATTCATCATTCTTTTGTATAAATGTATAATTGACGCTGTTTATGCAGGGTGTTAGAATAAAAATACATTTTTTATTATGAAGAAGGGAAGATACCTATGAAAAAGAAATTACTTGTATTGTTAACCACTGTTGTTATGATGTTGGCTCTGGTAGCTTGCGGCAGCAAGATTACTACCCTGGAAGACTACTACATGAGACCCGCTTACAAGGCAGCTCTGGAGCAGGAAATGGAAGCCGTTAAGACCCAGTATGCAGATGCATACTCTGACATCACTTTCGAGGTAAAGGGAAACACTTTCTCCTACATCTACACCTACGCTGTACAGATTGAAGATGTAGACACCGCAAAAGCGACCCTGGCAGCATCCTTTACTGATGAGACCATGGCTCCCCTGGCAGAAAGCCTGGAACAGGAAGCAGGTGTAAAGGGCATTACTGTTGAGTATACCTTTTTAAATAACGACGGTTCCAATATCTAGACTGCAAGCTACACCACTGCAGCAGTATAGGAATTACAGAAAATAAGACGATTAAAAGCCGACCTTCCAAAGTCAGACCCAAATCTGACCCTTGGAAAGTCGGCTTTATGTTTCATTAATTTAGTATCCAGATACCCAGATTTAAGTACGCAGCAAAAGTAAGCCACAGCAGATAGGGTACCATCAGGTATCCTGCCACCTTAGAAATTTGGTAAAAGCGTACCACTGTAGCCAGCACCAATCCCCACAACAGCATCAGCCATATAAAGGCAAACAGATACCATTCCAAATTGAAAAAAATGATGGGCCACAGAAAATTAACTACCAGCTGGAGTCCATACAAAAAGATAGCCTCCCTCTTTTGTCCTGCATCCCCTTCCTGTACCAGTACCAGATAGGACGCCACACCCATCAGTATGTACAGAATCGTCCATGCCACAGGAAAAAGCCATCCCGGTGGTGACAAGGGTGGCTTATTCAAGCTTCCAAAGGTCTCCATGCCACCTCCGGTAAGCAGAGAAGCGGCCACACCCACTGCCAAAGGTACTGCAATGCATTTTAATAATAAACCTTTCTTTATTTCCACAGGCATTCCCAACCTTCCTAAATTATATTTAGTATAGCTTATGCCCGCCTGTGAATAATTATGTATCGTATCCCCTTATGAGTTTTTCATCTTTACCGTCTCCACCACATCTGCCACATGCTCACAGATATCCACACAGCTTTCTACCCGGCCGTAGATATTCCGCCAGACCATGATGGTTCGAAGATCCCCTTCCTGATGCAGACGATGCATATTTTCCACAAAGAGCCGATCCCCTTTCTCTTCCAGCTCATTTACTCGGATAATCTGTTTGCCAATGTTCTTGGAATGTTTGAAATCCTTTAGTTCACCAAGCACATCTCCCAATGCCTGAATACACTCCAGTAGCAGGCTTATCATCGGAAGCACGTCACGACGCAACTCTGTTACATTGCACATGTAAAATTCCAGCAAAATATCCTCCACGCCATCGCAAATATCGTCCAGATATCCACTAAGGGCCACCAGGTCCTCTCTTTCGATGGGGGTAATAAATGCCTGATTCAGTGCATCCATCATCTTATGCTTCTTATTGTCTCCCTTTTGCTCCAGTTCATGGAGTATATCCAGCTTTTCCCGCAAACTGCCCGGATGGTAATTTTGCAAGGTATCCCGTAGGACCTTTCCCATCTCATAGGCCACCTCAATACCGGCATTCAGATTTTTGTAATAAAATTCATCCTTCTTCTTTTTCATAACCGCCTCCTACAGTAGTATCAAAAATAGCTTTGCTGTTATGTAACCGATGATACCGCACCCCGGAAAAGTCAGTACCCATGTGAGCACCATATCCTGAACCACCTTATAGTTGACAGCGGACATGCGCTTTACTGCCCCTACTCCCATAATCGCTGTAGTCTTCATATGAGTGGTACTCACCGGTATCCCCCACAGGGTGGACATGAGGATACCGAAGGCCGCCGCCACATCTGCGGAAAACCCCTGAAATTTCTCCAGTTTTACCATATCCATCCCTACGGATTTGATGATTTTCTTGCCTCCGATGGAAGTCCCCACTCCCATCACCACCGAACAAAGCAACATCATCCATACCGGCAGCACGGCTCCTCCTGTATTATCCATACCGTTGGCCAGATACAATCCCAATAGCAGTACTCCCAAAAACTTTTGCCCGTCCTGGGCTCCATGCATAAATGCCATGGCAGCACCGCCTGCAATCTGTCCACCGGTGAAAAAAGGCTCTGTCTTGTGCCTGTTTACATTGTGCAATACAATCGTTAACAGCTTACATATACCGAATCCCACACCAAAGCCTAATACTGTAGAAAGAAACAAACCATAAATCACCTTCAACCACTCCTGGGGGTTAATGCCGCCAAGTCCCCCCTGGAGTGCAATGGCTGCGCCGGACAATCCCGCAATCAGCGCATGGCTTTCACTGGTAGGAATCCCAAAATACCAGGCACCTACAGCCCAAATTACGATAGCCGTCATAGCCGCACATAGTGCAATCATGGCATCCCGGGTATTGCCACCGAAATTCACCATATTTTTAATAGTCATTGCCACCTTGGTGTTTACCAGGGACATAATCAGTACCCCCAGAAAATTACACACCGCTGCCATTAGAATAGCCTTCTCCACAGAGATACAGCGGGTGGACACACAGGTTGCAATGGCATTGGGTGCATCCGTCCATCCATTCACGAATACCACTCCCAGTGTCAATAGTACCGCCACCAGCAGAATGGGATGTTCTCCCATCTGCTGTATAAAATAAAGAAATGATATATTTTCCATTCCGAACTTCCCCTTCGTATTTGTTTTCTTTATTTGTGCACCAGATACTTATACACCTGGATGAAAATGGTAGGACACAGTGCCAGTCCCGCAATCTGCAGCATTTCCATGCCTCCCAGTGCAGTAATACGGAACAACCCATGCAATACGGGTACAAACAGCACCAATGCCAGCAAACATGCGCCTCCCCAGAACGCGTAAATGCTAAAGCGGTTGGACAGCAGGCCGATTCTGAAAATACTATGGCTGCTTCTACAGTTGAACCCATGGAACAGACGTGCCAAAGTCAGTGTAGCAAATGCCAAGGTAGATGCTTTCAAAGGGTCTTCCCCAAGGCCCAAATAATAAGCTGCCAATACCACTGCTGCAATCAACGCACCCTGTGCCAATATTTTAGCAAAGAAACTGCGATTCAAAATCCCCGCTGCCGGATCCCTGGGCTTTTCCTGTAACAGAGAAGCATCCGAAGGCTCCATCCCTATGGCAATGGCCGGAAGTGAATCAGTTAGCAAATTGATAAAGAGCAAATGCACCGGTGCAAAGGGAACCGGCAACCCCAAAAATGAGGTATAAAGTACTGCCAAAATACCTGCCATATTACCGGATAATAAAAACAGGATGGCATTTTTGATGTTACGGTACACATTACGTCCGTTTAGTACTGCTTTCATGATGGTAGCAAAATTATCATCTGCCAGAATCATGGCAGAGGCATCCTTAGCTACCTCAGTACCGGTGATACCCATGGCCACACCGATATCCGCCTTTTTCAGAGCCGGTGCATCATTTACACCGTCTCCTGTCATGGCTACGATTTTCCCCAGCCGCTGCCAGGACTGTACAATACGGATTTTATTTTCGGGTGATACCCGGGCATACACTGAGATACGTCCAATATTGGCATCCAGCTCTTCCCTGCTCATACGATCCAGTTCTACGCCGGTCACTGCCATGTCACCATCTTCAAAAATACCGATTTCCTTAGCAATGGCCACTGCCGTAATCTTGTGATCGCCGGTAATCATCACCGGACGTATCCCGGCACGTTTCGCACTCTCCACTGCCTGTATGGCCTCAGGTCGGGGCGGATCTACCATAGCTACCAGTCCCAGGAAAATAAAGTCTCTCTCATTTTCCAACAGTAGCTCTTCTTCCTCCTCCTTATAGGCAAAGGCCAACACCCGCAGCCCTGCTTCGGAATAACGGCGGTTCTGTTCCCCTATCAGTTCCCTCTCTGTCTCCGTCATGGGACGAAGCCCATCAGAATATTGAATATGGTTACAACGGTCCAGCAATACATCCACCGCTCCCTTGGTTAGTACCGTAGGCTCCCCATGCAAATGATACTTACTACTCATCAGCTTTCGGTCTGAGTCAAAGGGAATCTCCTCCTTACGGTGAAGTACCTGCCTGATATCCTCTTCGGTCATATGATACTCTGTAAATAATTCCCTGGCCCGTACCCGGACATTTCGAAACATTTCCAATAGTGCATATTCCGTAGGGTCTCCGATACCTTTACCGTCCACGATGCTTGAATCATTATTCAGCACTGCATCGTACAGCAGATACCGTTGCAGGCGATTGGTGATATCCAGCTCCCCCGGCTGCAATATCCGCCCATCTATATATATGCTCTGTACCGTCATCTTATTCTGGGTCAGGGTACCGGTCTTGTCCGAGCAAATCACCGATACACATCCCAGGCTCTCTACTGCCTTTAGCTCTTTGATAATGGCATTTTCCCGGGCCATCTTCTGAGTTCCCATGGCCTGCACGATAGTGACTATAGAGCTAAGAGCCTCCGGAATGGCAGCCACTGCCAACGCCACCGCAAACATAAAGGAATCCAGCATGGTCATATCCCGATACAAGCATAATGCCAATACCAATCCTGAAATAATCACTACAAATATAGCCAAAGCCCGGCTAAACTTATCCATGCTCACCTGAAGGGGTGTCTTACGTTCTTTTACCTCATTCATCAGGTCTGCGATTCGTCCCAATTCTGTATCCATACCGGTGGCTGTCACCAACACCTCTGCCCGTCCGTAAGTCACCAGACTACCGGAATGTACCATATTCTTACGTTCTGCCAATGGAGGCTCTCCCACAATACACTCTGCCGTCTTTTCCACACTGACCGCCTCGCCTGTCAGAGAACTCTCATTGACCTGCAGAGAATAATTGTGAATAATACGACCATCAGCCACAATCAAATCTCCCGCCTCCAACAGCACCAAGTCTCCGGGGACAATTTCCCGGGAAGGAATCTCCTGTTTCTGCCCATCCCTCATGACCTTGGCAGCCGGTGACGACAACTGTTTCAAACTATCCAGGGATTTCTGGGCCTTCATATGCTGAACAGTACCCAGCACCGCATTTAGTACCAGCACCAACAAAATCACCAGTGTACTTTCCGGATTCCCTGACAACATGGAAATCACTGCTGCCACCACTAAAATAACCACCAGCAAATCACAAAACTGATGCAGAAAAACACTTACTACACCTTCCCGCTTACCTTCACGGAGCACATTTTCTCCATAGGTTTTACGCTTTTCCTCTACCTGCTGCCACCTAAGGCCCTGCATAGAGGTCTGCAAAACAGCTACCAAATCTTGAGCATCCTGCTCCCAGTAATTTTTCATAGCGTTCCTCCTATCCATATTCAGTTTTGATAGGCTCCTTCGAGGGATTTGTGACAGAAGTGTCACTTTGCACGAATCCCGGACAAACAAAAAGAGACCCATCGCACATCTTCTTCTGTACGATAAAAGTCTCGTTCTTATCTCAGTGTACCGTCCGGTTATTTCTAGAATAACGTGATGACGAAAAGTACAACATCCGTACGCTATTAATGCCATACTACTACCCGTGTACAGATGTGAACTACTCCCTAATATCTAAGCTGATAGTAGCATGCAGCATATTCTCCCGTCAAGTAAAAAGAATGTAAAAAGACTGCAAATTTTATCAAAAATGCAGTCTTTTGGGGTTATTTGGTCTTAAATAATGTTCCTATAATTCCTCTTGCCAGGGATGCACCTACATTGCCTCCCAGCTTCTTACCGAAAGAGCCACCAATGGATTTACCGATGGTATTACCGATTTCACGGCCAATGGTACCGCCGGCGCTGTTGGCCACGCTCTTCATCACTCTACTTACCTGTTTTTGCTTGGCAGCCTCTTCCTTTTGTGCTGCCCGTAGTGCAGCCGCCTCCTGTTTCTGGCGAAGTTTCTCTGCAGCAGCCGCATCCTTCTGACGTTGCTTTTCTGCGGCGGCCG
>JAFUKK010000219.1 GCA_017473665.1 Lachnospiraceae bacterium | reverse complement strand
GAAGGCACTCGCAACAAGGTAGCTGATACCTTCCTGCCTTTCCATGATGGCAGTTTCAAAATTGCAGAAAAGGGTGGTGTACCCATTCAACCCATTACCATTGTAGATTCTGCAGCAATGTTTGAGGACCATTTACCCAAAGTAAAAAAGGCTACCGTTATACTTTCCTACGGCAAGCCCATCTATATGGACCAGCTGGACCGGGAAACCAAGAAATCCATTGGTTCCTATGTCAGCGGTATTATTTCTGAAGAATACTTCCGCCTAAAAGAAGTATACAAGGAACAGTTGTCCAAGAACCATCACAGCTAATACCTCATTGCAACCGAAAGCCTGCATTCCTATGCAGGCTTTTTTTGATGCCTCCTTTCCTACTCACGTTCATGTCCCCACCTCCCTTCCCGCTGTCTTTGCGCCTCCCCCTCCCCTGTGTACATCCGACCTCATCCACAACCGGTAGGTAGGAATTCTCCTTGGGGATTTTCTAACAAACGACCTTTCGGTAGTGTTTATTGACGATGTCTTTTATACGATGGACCTTGCCTACGCCTACAATATGTCCTGCAAAGACAGTCCTTTACATAGCTAACAATGTTCCGGGGCAGATACACTTCCAACGGGCAAAACAAGTGGAGTCGCCATACCGTTGTCTTAGCAAACGCATATGACACAAGGCCATTCCACATGGATGTGGAATGAGCACAAGAGGTACAAGGATGTACCTTTTGTGCGTGCCTGTCCCTTGTGCTATTCCACACCTCGTTTGCTTAGACAACTGATGGCACGAAACGTATGCCCGTGGAAGTGTATCTGCCCCGGACATTGAGTCAGGTACCCACCTGTCTTTGCAGGACATACAGCAGGCGGGCAAGGTCCATTCGGTAAAAGACACCGCCCCTTACCGAAAGGCTCGTTTGTTGAAAATCCATCCAAGTCGAATCCTAGTTCCTACCGGTTGTGGATGAGGCCGGAGGTGCACAGGGGAGGGGGAGGCGCAAAGATGATAGGAAGGCAGGTGGGGATATGTGCAAGGGCAATGGAAAGGCATCAAAAAAGGAGCTTTTACAAGCTCCTTTCCGTGATTATCTTAATAGTTCTACGATTTCTTCAAAATGCATACCATGGGAGGCCTTGATCAGTACCGTACTGTCAGTAGGTAATATCTGCTCGGGTGCACTTTGCAGTTGGTCCAGCAATGCTTCTCTGGTGGCATAATAAATCACCTGCTGCTCATTGATAGCTTCCCGGGATGCATGGTCAGCCTCCCGTGCCTTAAGAGCCGCCTCATACATATGCCTGCTGTTTTCGCCTACACATATGAGGGTATTTACCCCCTGTGCCACTGCATATGCACCTACCTCTGCATGCAAGCTGTCCGAATGCTCCCCCAGTTCAAACATATCCCCCAAAAGTGCAACCGTATGGGTATCTGCCATTTGTAACAAATCAATACCTGCTTTCATGGATACCGGATTGGCATTATAGCAATCATCTATCAAAGTCCGGCACTTACCCGCAATCAGGCGGTTTCTGCCACCAATCGCAGATACACCACTGATGCCCTGCCGGATTTCCTCACCGGTAAGCCCCAGAATCTCTGCCACACATGCTGCAGCTGCTGCATTGGTAACCATATGCATACCGGGTAGGGGAATCTCTACTTCATAGCTATCTCCCCTTTGGAAATGCAATACCGCACGGCTGCCCCATAGTCCCTTACTCACGATATCCGTGGCATATACGGCCTCCGTAGGATTCTCACCCAAACCAAAGAATCGAAGCTGTTGATTTCCGGGAGACTGTACCCCCTGTAATTTATCATCCTCGCCATTTAAACAAATATAACCATCCACAGACATGAAATCAAATATCTCAGTCTTGGCCTGTAGGATACCATCCCGGGTCTTTAGATTCTCCAAATGACACTGGCCAATATTGGTGATTACCGCAATATCCGGGCGCACCATCCTGCTGAGTCTGTGCATCTCGCCAAAATCACTGATACCCATTTCCACCACTGCCACCTGGTGTTCAGGTCTAATACGCAGCAGGGTCAGGGGCACTCCTACTTCGTTGTTATAATTGCCCTCTGTTTTTAACACCTGATATTTTTCCGCCAGCACACCTGCAATGAACTCCTTGGTACTGGTCTTGCCCACGCTTCCGGTAATACCCACAATAGGGATATCCAAAGTCTTACGATAAGCCTCTGCAATAGACTTCAGAGCCCGGAAGGAATCCTCCACCAACACATAACTGCCCAACGCCAAGGTCATTGCCGACGCTGCACCTTCATCCTGTACCGACTCCGGAGCTTTCTCACAAACCACCAGCAAAGCTCCCTTGTGAAAGACCTGGGAGATAAAGTCGTGTCCATCCACCCGTTGTCCCACCGTGGCTACAAACACCCCTCCCTCTGTGACCTGTCTGGAATCCAATACCACACCGGTTACAAGAGTCTCTCTAAATGCCTCCTCCTGTTCGGGGAGGCCTCTATATACCAATGTGCCTTTGCAGGCATCTACAATCTGCCCAATCGTCAAATTCATTTATCCAACCATACCTTTGCCATTATAATGCATTACTTAATATCCGCTCGCACAACTGCTCAAAGCTGATACCCACCGCTGCCGCTTCCTGGGGTAAAAGGGAAGTGGGGGTCATGCCGGGTAAAGTGTTAGCTTCCAGACAATACATACTTCCGTCTGCCTCCATCATAAAGTCCATACGGGCATAATTCTTTAACCGTAGCGCTGCAAATACCTGCTCCGCAATCTGCTGCATCCTTGCTGTCTGCTCCGGTGTAATCTCTGCCGGGCAAGTCTCCACTGCACTGCCTGCCTGATATTTATTTTTATAGTCATAAAAGCCCTGCTTGGGTGCAATCTCAATGACGGGTAATGCCTTGCCATCCATCACACCTACAGAAAACTCCCTGCCGGTAATATATTGCTCCACTACCACTTCATTGTCATATCGGAAAGCCTCTTCCTTAGCCGCCCGGTATTCCTCCTCATTTCGTGCAATACACACACCTACACTGGAACCGCCGCAACAAGCCTTTACTATGCAAGGGAAAGGTACCTTCTCGCTCTCCTGACCGCCCTTCCGCAAACGAATACCTGCAGGCGTGGGAATACCATATGCCTTAAAAATATCTTTGGTAATACCCTTATCCATAGCCATAGCTGCACTGACAAAATCTGTCCCGGTATAAGGAATACCCATTAATTCAAAGCATGCCTGAATTTTGCCATCTTCGCCGTTAGCACCATGAAGTGCCATAAATACCGCATCTGCGCTCTGACAGATTCTCAGTACATTAGGTCCGAAAAAACTCTTGCCCCCATCCTTACGCATGGCCTTAATAGTCTCCAGGTCCGGATTGGTTTCTGATATTTTACCGATATTTTCTGTCCAATCTCATTCCAAATCAAACACCTGCTCCGGGTCTCCCTCGTAGCCCAGGTACACATCCAGAAGCATCGCCTGATGCCCATTCTTTTTCAGTGCCCTATATATCATACTGCCGGAAATCAAAGATACATCTCTCTCCGTACTGGTTCCGCCTGCTAATACTACTATCTTCATCTACCTACCATACCTTTCCAAAGCTTCTTTTGCATTTAAAAATATATATTCGTCAGCTGGGCCAATAATACCAGATAGCCCTCCCGACTCTCCAACTCCAGATACAGGGAACGGGAATCCTTATTGCGTCCCATCATGTAGTGAAAAAACTCCTCCTGCACATGATTATACTGGTAATTGTTCATTACATAATTGGCACAAGCCAGTTCAAAGGCTTTCTTGTTCAAATCCTGATTGCCGTTATTCCGGGGAAACAAAGGATGCAAAATATCTCCATGCACATCAGCAATTTCCTCTGCCCGGGCCATCATATTGGACATCAGAGTACTACACAAATCAATATCAATATCCTGTCTGGTCACCAGATAAGTCATGGTACCATACAAATATCCCATCTGCTCCAAATAGCTTCCACCGGCTTCAAAAAAGCTTGTCTGCTCTTCAATCTTTACTTCATATTCCCGCAGACCGGAAGCACGATAAAGCTCTGTAAGGGCATAAAAGCTATCTGCATTCTTATGATTGGTAATCTGGCTATGCAGATTAGATGCCATCTGTAAACATTGGGTGGCATACTTACGATTATATCCCTGATACAGATAACTGAACTTGGCCAGTACCGCCACCAAATAGTCTCCCTCTTCTGTCATATTTTGGGCATTATTATCAATCCAGGCGGTAATATGTTCCAAAGTATCCGGAATCTCATCTGCATCTTCATCCTCAAACAGCTGAGGATACCATTCATAGGCAATCAACATCTGGTTAATACCATCCAGTGAAATGGTCCCACTGTCACATGCCGCCTCCATCTCTGCCAGCTGTTGATAGAACAACTGCTCATAATTGGCGTCTCCGATATGAAAGGAATAGGACTCACCCACTCTGTCACACTTTAGGTAATAGTCTCCCACCCTGTCAAAATCCGTAAAATCCGCATATCCTATGTAGCAGGCTCCCTCCTCCAGATATACAATCTGTTCCAGTACCCCGCTATAAACTACATCCTGGGTCTTTTGATCGACAATATGAAAATGCTCCGGCAGAGTAGTACCTTTTACTACCGCTTCCTTTTCACTACCAATCTGGTATCCCTGTCTGTCAATTAAAACATTGGGTTGCTGCTGAGGCACTGCATAATCCACAATAGGTGTCTGCTCCATGCCGTTGTTTGCCATCGCGACGGAATCCGTAGCATTTGCAGCGGAGCATCCGCATATTTGTAATTCAATTATACAGGTCACTAACAGCAGCCCGAATCTTCTGCCTGCTCTCAAAGCTCTTCTCCATTCCATTTACTCATGACACTATTTTATCACGAAATGGGTATAAAGCAATGTTTATTTACTATCGGAACAGTGGTTCCGGATTCACAGGCTCCCCATCCTTTTCCATCAGAAGATACAGATTGGTACCTTCCAACGTATAGTAAATGGTCGGTTCTGATACTCTGGCAATCATGCTGCCCGCAGTCACATAACTACCTACAGTCACACAAACATCCTGCAACTGACCATAGGTCATGGTATAACCGCTACCCATATCCACTACCACAGTCTTACCGGTCTCTCTGCTTTCATAAATATTTGCCACCTGACCGTCTGCGCAAGCCAGCACAGAAGTGCCCGCCTCTGAAGAAAGGATGGTGGCCGGGTTATATTTATATTGGTCCAGAGTGCGGAAATAAATACTGCTATCCATACTAAAGGGCATTAATACCTCTCCGTTCAGAGGACGTACCAGGCCCTGGGCTTCATCATAGGACTTTGCTGGTCCATTCAAGACCTGATTGGTATCTGCTTCCAATGCTTCTGCCTCTGTAGCCTCAGCCTGCTGAGGTACTTCCTCCTGTAGCTCCTGCTGTACTTCCGGCTCCGTGGAAGGCTCCACCGTCTGGGGCGACTGCTTACTTTCCTCCTTCACAGGTTTTGTCTCACTTTTCCGGGAATCTGTCGACTCCTTTGAAGTATCCTGCTCCTTGGGCACTTCCTCTGCAATAATAGGGCTTTCTAATGCCTTCTTTTCCATATTCCGGGCTATTTCCTGATTCTTATTTTCCACACTTTCCTCCAGCGCATCAAAATCGATGGTATAGCCGTCATCTGATTCCTGCTGATTTTGCTCCCCCATATATAATCCGGTCATAGTAAGTGCTGCCAGCACAAAACCACTTGCTGCCAAAATGGCAATCTTTTCTTTTTTGTTATGATTTTTTCCAAACCCTTTACCTGTCATAAGCCGTTCCTTCCTTCCACTTTTTGAAACTGTATCCGTTTCGCCTAAAAAGTATCCGGAACAACCCCTCAGGGAGTTGCTCCGGAAAGAATATTTTCTTTACAGTTAGTGTTACCGAAAGAAACAAACTTATTCAAAACAATTTATTGTCGCGCAAGATCCAGCTGTTGTACTGTTCCCACCTCACCATTTTCAAACAAAAAGACTCCGGTACTGCGAATCACTGCATCCACCTGACTTTCCACATCCTTTTGCGAAAATTCCGTATCACTGTTGCTGAGGCAAATAGCGCCCACACCCTTTTCAGCCAGACGATATAGATGGTCACGCCCGTTTTCATCTTTACACCAAATTTGCAGCTTGCTCCAGATAAAATCATCCTCATCAATCCAGCCATCTTTGTCCTCATCGTATTCTGCCAATTCCCGGAAACCTTCTCCGGTGCTGGTACCAAACAACTCACTGCCGTCATTGATACGACCATCCTCATTCTTATCCCATGCCAAATAACCGCTTCCGGCTCCCAGCATGGCCAATTCCTCCTCACGTCCATCACTATCCAGGTCAAAAAAGAAATGCTGGTCCGTGACTGTTGCCACATCCGCATCCAGATTGATTACCAAAGGATCCAGCACATTCACTGTAGCCAAGTCCAATTGCCCTATAAATGTCTGCTGAAATTCACGGCTCATGCCCACCTGTACCTCAAAATCGATGGTACGTCCGTCCCCTGTCACTACAGTTCCTTGGGAAGAAAAGGTAGTAGTCTCCTGCTCGTAAAATTGATTTACCTGCTGATAGGACAGTAGTTGCGTACTTACCCCTATCGCTTGCGTCTGATAAGACAGACTATCGGTATGGTCAGATACCCTCTGCATGGAAGTATCCTCTACAAAGCCCTGCTCCTCCATCCATTCCTGCAAACGGTTTCTACGGTCTGCAAATAACAGTTGAAAAATATAGCGCAGGGTCACCTGCCGCAGATTCTCCGCAATGCTTTCATCATCCCTTCTCAGATTAATTCGGCCCGATGATATACCAAAATAACTCTGCCAGTCCTTCTGCACAGAGGCGCTTTCCTGCCCCTCCTGTACATTTTCCTGATTTTTCCCCGGCAACCCGGTAGTACTCTCACCGGTATTGTTACCCAGGGTAGTCCCTGCCTGTTGCAGTTCTGTCTGATAATCCCTTATCACAAAACGTGTAAACGTTGTACTGGAAGCCTTATAGCTTCTAGCGGATTCCATTCCTATTGCACTGGAATCGATTCTCAAATAATACCTCCTTTTACCTTGTCTTAATTGATAATTGGTCCCAAAACAAACAGAGACGAAATCCATGCCGGCATATCCTTGCCGCACAAATTCCGTCCCTGGTGTCTACTGGTATATAGATTATCGACATTCACAGAAAAAACTTTATAGTTTTCAATT
>JAFUKK010000218.1 GCA_017473665.1 Lachnospiraceae bacterium | reverse complement strand
CAAAAATGTTCGGATCAGCTGAATAATAGATTAGGCAATAAAAGACCGCGTGGCGGCAGAGGGAGTAGACAGTATGTATCAGGCAGGCTTGGTGTTAGAAGGCGGTGGCATGAAAGGTGTGTATACCGCCGGAGTGTTGGATTTTTTTCTGGATAAGGATTTGATGTGTTCAAGGGTATATGGTGTATCCGCAGGTGCATGTCACATGTGCAGCTATATCTCCCGCCAGAGAGGCAGGGCATTGGATATCAGCGTTGATTATCTGGACACCAAGAAATACTGCAGTGTGGAGAGTCTGCTTACTACCGGTGATTTATTTAATGCAGATACCTGTTATTATATGATACCGGAGTATTTGCACCCCTATGACTATGAGGCTTTTGAACGTTATGAGGGTAAGGCTTACAGTGTGGTAACCAATATCGAGACAGGGCGGGCAGAGTACCTGCGTCTGAAGGATATGAAAAAGGATATTGTGGCAGTACAGGCATCCGCCTCCCTGCCGTTGGTATCCCGTAATGTACACATTAAAGGCAAACAATATTTGGATGGTGGTATTGCGGATCCCATTCCCCTTCGCCGGTCTGTGACGGATGGTAACCGGAAGCATATTGTAGTGCTGACCAAGGAGGAAGGCTATGTACGTAAGCCTTCCGGCAGTACCGCGTTATTTAAGCTGCGTTATCTGAAGTATCCTAAGGTCCATGAGCTTATGGCAAACAGACATGTGGATTATAATGAGACTATGGCTTATGTGGAGCGGATGCAGGAGGCCGGTAAGGCCTTTGTGATTCGTCCCAAGAAGGTCAGTGATGTGGGCCGTATTGAGAAGGACAAGGATAAGCTGTTGGCACTCTACGAGGAAGGATATCGTGACGCGGAAAGTTGCTACCGGGAATTAATAGCATATTTAGAAAGTTAGTTGTATTTTTTCCTACTTTGGAGTAGTATGTGAAGTAGAGAAGCAGACCCGGTCGCTGGGGCGGCCGGGTCATTTTTGTAAAGGAGTATACATTATGCTGGAGATTTTAAAGGCGATTATTTACGGTATTGTAGAGGGTATTACCGAATGGCTGCCTGTGAGCAGTACCGGACATCTGATTCTGGTAGAGGAGCTGCTTCCTTTCAGTGGCACCAGCGCAGGATTTTTTGACATGTTCGACGTGGTGATTCAGCTGGGCGCTATCATGGCAGTGGTGGTGTTGTTCTGGAGCCAGATTTGGCCCTTTGCACTGAGTCGTGCAGAGAGAGGAGACCGTAAAGGCCTCATGTCCTTTGTAAAGCCGGAGATTATGACCCTGTGGTTTAAGATATTGGTGGCCTGTGTACCAGCAGCAGTGATTGGTGTGCTATTTGATGATGTATTTGATGCCCTGTTTTATAATCCTGTGTGCGTAGCCCTGGCATTGATTATTTTTGGTGTGGCATTTATCGTAGTGGAGAATTGGAACAAAGGCCGTACCTCCAAGGTAAATGCTTTGGCAGATATTACCTATACTACTGCTTTGCTAATCGGTATTTTTCAGTTGATTGCAGCTGTATTCCCCGGTACCTCCCGTTCCGGTGCCACCATTGTAGGCGCTTTAATCATCGGTGTGTCCCGTACCGTGGCAGCAGAGTTTACTTTTTTCCTGGCGATTCCCGTCATGTTCGGTGCCAGCCTGCTGAAAATTGTGAAGTTCGGCTTTGATTTCACCGGCCTGGAGCTGACCCTGCTCCTTATTGGCGTCCTGGTATCCTTCCTGGTATCTCTGTTCGTCCTGCGTTTCCTGATGGGTTACATCAAGAAGCACGATTTCAAGGTATTTGGCTGGTACCGCATTGTGCTGGGTATTGTAGTACTGTTATATTTCTTTGTGATTAAGTAAGCAGTTGTATAGAAAGATATGACCTGTATGTAAAATGGCTGTCCCAACCTGTAAGGACAGCCATTTTATGTTAAGATTGAATTAGCTTTAGCAATTCAGGAATATTGACATGTACCAGTTTATAATCGTTGGATAGTTTCTTGGCATTTTCAGAAATTTGAATCATTCGAAATAACATAGAGTCAAGTAGTACTTCATTTGCGTTTAGTTCCGGTAAATCAATCGTATGCATATGTGTTACGATAAATTCCAAATCTCGTTGGATTTTTTGAATATAATAAGTGTCGTTCTTTATATTATCCATATATTTTTATTCCATCCTTTAATATTTCTTATGTTAACGCTAAATTGTCCTTTAATTGATTTATATCTAATACATCTACTTTTTTATTTAGAGCCAGTCTTAATTCCTCTATTAATCCGTAGAATTTCAACCCGGTCACAGTGGTAGAAATAAGCAAATCGATATCGCTTATGGGTGTTTCCTTACCCTTTGCATATGAGCCGAACAAATAGCAGAAATTAACATCGTAATGCGAAAGAACTTTAGTACATTTTTTTTGGATATCCTCAATAGTTAGTAGTCCATGTTCTTCATCTATAAAATTGACTTTATTGAGTAATTCCATAATGTATGTGTACTTTATTGTTTCTTTCTTTTTCACATCGTTTTCATATGATTTATAGGAACGTAATGAAATTCCGGCCAAATCGGCAACCTCTTGTTGGGTCATTTTTTTTTCAATTCGCAAATTCTTTAATTCACTCATATTTGCACCTCCAAACACATATTAGTGCAAAAAATGCACCTCGTCAATAAAAAGGTGCAAAAATTGCACTTACTAAATAATATTTCCTTCAAATGGTTTTATTATACAATGCATTGCCGTCAATAGGGAGCGAAAGCGTGTCCGTGTAGGATATAAATACTACCCCCGCATGACCCTTCCACCACACTTTCCCCTTGCGATTGTCCTAATCCCGTGATACACTAATTAGTAAGTGCAAAATAGGCGTATTAGCCTTTGCAGAGAGGAAGGCAAGGTTTTGGTATGAGTAATAACCGGAATCTGAATAATCTGGGAGACCAGATTAAGGGCGCACTTAGTGAGGCCCTGGTGACAGGTGATTTTAAAAATTTAAATAATATGATATCTGATACAGTGACTTCTGCACTGAATGATGCAGGCATTACTACCGGTAAAGCCTGGCAGCAAAAGGAAGCTTGGAAGAATCAGCAGCGTACCTCCAATTATTCTCCGGAATATTGGAATCAGCAGAGAGCAGCCAGATTACAGGCCCAGCAACAGAGCCGTCAGGCCATGCATAATGCGGCTCAGCAAAGTCGTCAGGCTATGCGTAACGCAGCCCAGCAGGCCGCTCAGGCCCGCCAGGCAGCTACACGCAATACTTTGTCTGTACCGGTGAAGAATGTAGGACTGGGATGGGGCATTACCGGTATTGTACTGGGGTCCTGCGCATTGGTGCCCTTTTTGGTATTCTTTATTTTGGCATGTACCGGTGTGTTGGGAAGTGTACTGGTATGGGGACCGTTGTTGTTCCTTTCCATTGCCATGATTGTGGCAGGCTCCAAGGATATTAGCATGATTACCAGGGCCAAGCGCTATGTAAAGCTTTGTGGAAACAAGCTTTATGCGACCATGGAGGAGTTGGCGGCAGGTACCGGTGAAAGTGTCCGTCAGGTGCGTAAGGATATTAAGAAGATTCTCCGAAAGGGTATTCTTCCTACTGCCCGGGTGGATTTGAAAGCCACTTCTCTGATGCTGAATGACATTGTGTTCCAGCAGT
>JAFUKK010000217.1 GCA_017473665.1 Lachnospiraceae bacterium | reverse complement strand
TAGGTATCCACCTGACAATCCGGATTAATATCCCGTATACGTGCCTTCATGGCCTCCACCTTGGGCTTTCCGATACTGCTATAGGTAGCAACAAGCTGCCGGTTCAGGTTGGAAATACTTACCACATCCTTATCCACAAGTACCAATCTGCCCACACCGCTTCTGGCCAGAGCCTCCACTGCATAACCGCCCACACCGCCAATACCAAAAACAGCCACACAGGAACGCTGCAAACGCTCCAGTGCCGCTGTTCCCATCATATTTTCCATCCGACTAAACTGCTCCTTCATTTTGTCCACGGGACCTCCGGCTTTTCTTTGTATCTTTCCCTATTGTATCAAAAAAATCCTCTTATGAAAACCTATCCGGCTAAATTATTGCCACCTCCCAGACGATAATGCACAAACAGCTTCGGGCTATGCTTTTTGCCCGGCACATCCTTGATAGCCACCTGTAGTCGATAGCCTGTTCCATACACCGTAATCATGACCGCCTCCCGGGGCTCGCCCTGGGTCAGCTTGATTTGTACCTTATCTTCCAGGCACGCCTCAGGAATCCGTGGCAAAATCTCCTGCTCAATTAATCTGATACACTTCTCTTCCAATTCCACCTGTGTATCCGGTTTCTGCTCCTTATAATACAAATACAATCTCTTTTCCAGAAAAGTACTCTTACAAATACTTCCCTTAAAGTAGCTGGACAACATCATATACATGGAATAGTCCAATGCTCTTTGACGATTAATTTCCCTTTGTAATGCTGAATTCATAGAATACATACATTTCCCTCCTTCTTGGGTTGCCCTAAGGGAGAATCCCTTATGTAGTTTTCAAGGTTCGGTTCCTTCTTCTTTATTTAATTATAATGATTTTGGCAAATAATAAAATGAACCGCTGGTTTAATTTTACTTTTTATCGTTTTCTCATTGTTCACCAACGGATTTTCCCTTATAATATAAGACGATGGGGTTTTCCCCAAGAAAGGAAATAGTATTATGCCTGCATGTTATACACATTACAAATTCGGTGAGGCAGTTTTAGCACAGCTGCCCGCTTCTTTTACAAAAGAAATATTAGAAACCCATAAGGACTTGTTCCTCATCGGCTTACATGGTCCTGACATTCTGTTTTACTATAAGGCACTTCAAAAAGATGATATCAATCAGCTGGGACACCGAATGCATTTCGTGCCTGCCCGCCCCTTCTTTGAGAAGGCTTTGGCACAATTACCCACAGAGACTGACCGAGAGGCCGCTCTGGCATATATGTGTGGTTTTGTTTGTCATCTGGCTTTGGATTTTTCCTGTCACAGCTGTGTGGAATATTACCTGCACACCACATCCCTCAGTCACACAGAGGTGGAGACCTATCTGGACCGTAGTTATCTGCTTGATGACGGGCGTGACCCTTTGACCTGGAATATTTCCAATCACATACAGATTTCTGAGCATAATGCAAAAGTAATTGCCTCCCTGTTTAACGGACTTGACGGTGTCAATGTAAGCACGGAGCAAATGCTTCGGACCCTGAAGGAAATGAAATGGTACAATCAAATATTCCTTCCCACCAGTCATATCAAGGAAGGTATTGTCCGCCTGGGCATGAAACTGGTAGGCAAATATGAACATCTGCATGGTTTAATCATGAAGCGCAGTTTCGATGAGCCCACACAAGCAATGGTAGACCATTTACGCCGCCATGTACAGGATGCCATTCCTATCACCATTTCCATGATAATGCATTTTGTAGGCTGCCACGAAACCGGACAGCCATTAGATGAACGTTTTGATAATCATTACAGTTTTACGGATGAAAAAATTGCTGAATGCGCAAAGGAGATTGAGACATGAACAAATTAACCCGGGGCGAGATGCACTGGATTCTTTATGATGTGGGCAATTCCGCATTTGTGATGCTCTTAAGTACCATTATTCCCATTTATTTTAACCATTTGGCTGCTTCTGCAGGCATTGCTCCACATGACTATCTGGCGTATTGGGGCTATGCCGCTTCACTGGTGACATTACTGGTGGTTTTGACCGGTCCTTTACTTGGTGCCCTGTCAGATATGCGCAATATGAAAAAGCGGATATTCACTATGTCTGTACTGATGGGCATTATTGCCTGCGTCTGCCTGGGACTTCCTACCACCTGGATTGGATTTTTGTTGGTATTCATTATTGCCAAGGCAGGCTACTCCCTCAGTCTTATTTTTTATGACTCCATGCTGGCAGACATTACCGACACCGAACGGATGGACCGGGTATCCTCTGCAGGCTATGCATGGGGCTACATTGGCAGTTGTGTCCCCTTTGTGGCATGTCTTGCCATTGTACTGTTTTATGAAACCATCGGTATCTCCTTCCGACTGGCCATGGGTATCGCTTTCGTGATTGCCGCCCTCTGGTGGCTGGTACTGGCCCTGCCCCTGCACAAAAGCTACAAGCAAATGCATTATGTAGAAACAGACAAACAGCTCTTACTTTCCAGTTTCCGTAACATCGGGCGTACCTTGAAGGATATGGCCGGTAACAAATATGTTCTATTGTTCGTAATTGGATTCTTTTTCTACATTGACGGTGTTTACACCATTATAGACATGGCCACTGCATACGGTGAAGCAGTGGGACTGGACACCACCGGACTGCTATTGGCACTCCTGGTGACCCAGATTGTAGCCTTTCCCTTTGCCTTACTGTTTGGCAAACTGGCCCACAAATATAAAACAGAGAACTTAATTACCATATGCATCATCGCATATTTCTTTATAGCGGTATTTGCCATCTTCCTGGATAGCCAGTGGAAATTCTGGCTCCTGGCAGTATGCGTAGGCATGTTCCAGGGCGGTATCCAGGCACTGTCCCGTTCCTACTTTACCAAAATCATTCCCGCCCAAAAGAGCGGCGAATATTTCGGTATCCTGGATATCTGTGGCAAGGGCGCAGCCTTTGTGGGCACCACTTTGGTCAGTGTCATCTCCCAGGTAACCGGCAGCGCCAGCAAGGGAGTCAGCATTATCTCCCTGCTCATCCTGGTAGGACTCATTATCTTCCGGCTCTCCGTCCGGGAATACCGTCGCCAGCAGGGAAGGAGTCAGGACCTAGAGGTGGCATAGTCTACATTCAGGTACGCTTTCGCTACGTGAAAATCGTTACGTTACTAAGCTCGAGAATAAATAAAATAGGACTACACACTCGTATCTATGCTACGGTGTGTAGTCCTATTCTATACCTCGCTAAGTAACGACGTTTTTCAAGTGCCTGAATGTAAACTATGCCACCTCTAGGTCCTTCTATTTCCGCATGGTTGAGATAGGATGTCGTTCTTTTACTTCGACAGCATATAAGTCCTGCACACTACCTGGTTTAAGCTCTCAAACTGGCGTAATCGAAATCCTCTACTCCATCCGTTAAAAGTACGCATTCCTGAGCTTTTACGGTGCGCACAAAGTCATGGATATCTTTCAGGCGGCGTGCAAAGCACATGCCACCTCCAAACATATCCGTACCGTGGATATCAGAGCCGGCAGTCATGGGGAAATGATGTTTCCGGGCATATTCTATTGCCAAAGGATTGTAAGTAGGGTCGTTGTGAGAGACACTGCGGGGATGGGAATGGGTGGCATTGATGGCCTCCACTCCATGGACATACTCCGGATACAGACGGATCTGGGGAATGTACCATTCTTCCCGATAGGGATGGGCATGAATCACCAGGCCTCCGCTTTTGTCCACCAGTTCAAACTGTTCCTGCACACTGGCATCACGAATCTCCGGATGGTCCAACATCCACTGCTTATCCAATCCGTAAATGAGAAATTCTGTGCCGTTGTATCCGGCTTCCCAGCCGTAAAAGACATCCAAATCAATCTCCCTGCCTGCTTCCAGGGCCACTTCATACCCTTTGCAAAACTGCTCTACGAAATCAGCCCAGGGTAAATTTTTGTCCACACAGGTATTCCCACCCCAGTTGTGATCCGTTACAATAATCCCTGCATAACCATTTTCCTTGGCTGCATAGGCCATGTCCCGTCCGGATGCACGGGCACAGGCACTGGCTTCTTTGGTATGTAAATGGGTTTCGTATTTATAAAGCATGTCCTTCTCCTCCTTTGAAAACAGGTTGCGCAATACACAGCCCGCCTTCTCTTACAATATTTTATTGACGGTTATAATAGTCAATCCCTCCGCCGGGATTAAAATAGGTTCTGATATATCCGTCCTTAGACACTACCACAAACTCATTGGTAGCTTCCACATAGTATACATCATCCCCGTCTTCTGCCTCTATCTTATGCAACACATCCGGATGAGAGATTACCGCAGCAGCTGCTGTCTCATATTCCTGTGCTGAGGCAAAGCCCATATCTATACCGTGCTTCTCATAGTGGCTTTGAAGCAAGGACTCACTTCTAAAAAAATATGTCTGAGACTCCGCCTCTTGCTCAAAAATACTCTCTACTACCGGTGAAGAACTGTTACTTACAATTTCTCCACCCTGGTTGACAGTATAATATCCACCGCCCCCCAGCAAGGCCAGTATCAGCGTAATCACACCGACTAGCAATTTCTTATTTTCTTTCCAATTTCTCATTGTTTTCTCCTCTGTACTTTGTTGCGTATCAGTATAGCGTATTTTTCATGGATACTCAAGTACCTCTTCACGTGTTTATCCTATCCCTTATTCAAATCTGTTTGTGCCGGATTATCATATATTCTGCCTTCCTGTGAAAATCTGGAACCATGACAGGGACAATCCCAGCTATTTTCATTGGGATTCCATTTCAACCTGCAACCCAGATGTGTACAACGTTTGCATCGCTTACCCAGCCACCCTATCGTAAGCCCTTTGATACTTTCCCCCACATCTACCAGAAACTTTCCGATACCCGCCTTTACCAACATCCTCTGAGGACGAAATACCCGGCTCCAGGGATGAAAGCGTCCCTGTACTTCCTCCCGTAATATCATGGCCGCCACCATAGCGGTACTCATGCCCCATTTTTGAAAACCGGTAGCCACATACAAATGAGGAGTAAATACTGAAAATCTTCCAATAAAGGGAATCCCGTCATGGGGCATACAATCCTGCGCTGACCAACATGCCACTTCCCGACCCTCCGGAAAATGCTGTCCGGCAGCCTTTCTCAGCCGCTCATATGCTCCGCCACAGCGCTTTTTGCCGGTACGATGCCCGGCACCTCCCAATAACAGATATTCTCCGGCCTGACGCAGGGATAAACCTCCCTCATCCACTCCGTAATACATCCCACGGATGGGCCGGCAGCCCTTTAATGCCAGTACATAGCTGCGTTCCTGATGCTGCCGCAAAAAATAAAATCCCGGCATGTTGAGAAAAGGATAATGGGTGGCCAATACTATTTTATCCGCAGTATATACCCCTTCCCGTGTATATACTGTTCTACCGCTCACCCTAGTCACCGGTGTGTCCTCCCGGATTTCCAATTTGCCTGCCAGAGCCTTTAGAAACTGTGGCGGCGAAAATCTGGCCTGATTCCGATAGCCTACTGCGCCCACCACAGGAAAGGGTAACTCTGTTTGTTCGGTATAAAAAACATCAATTCCCAGGGAAGCTGCTGCTTCAGCCTCCTCTAAAAGCTGTTCCCGGCTAGTTGTAGAGTACAAATAGGCCGGAACTCTCTCAAAATCACATTTAATCCCTAGCCTCTTAATGAGTTTCTCATATTCATTTATGGCCCCTTCATTGGCCCTGGCATAGATTTCGGCCTGATTCCTACCTACTTTCTTCAACAGGGTACTATATTTAATCCCATGCTGACAAGTAATCTTTGCCGTAGTCCGATCCGTTTGACCGGAAGCAATTTTATCCGCCTCCAGCACCAACACATCCTTCCCGGCCTCTTGTAAATAGTAGGCAATCAACAGCCCCGCCATACCGGCTCCGATTACTATAACATCTTTTTTATCGCTCATCTATGGTCTTCCTTTCTATTAATTAACCATAGTATGTGCCATTTTTTTAATTCAACCACATCCTGTTCAATATCAACAAAAAAATTATAGAAAAAAGGAAAAGCTCTATAAAAAGGCTTTTCCTTTTATCTACAATTCTGTTTATTGAACTTCTCCATCGGGCACTTTCTTTTCCGCCGCCCCTTTAAACTTGGCCACTTCTTTGGCTGCCTGAGGAATGGGGATATTGGTACCTGCTCCCGCTACACAACCACCGGGACAAGCCATACCTTCAATCAGACAACCATTCATTTTACCGGCTTTTGCCAAAAGCAAAATCTTTTTACATTCCGCCAGGCTCTCCGCATGCTCAATATGAATCTCCGTACCGGGATAGTAGGTCTCGATACATTCTTTGATGGCATTGGCTACACCACCTGCCACACCATAGCCTCTGCCGGCCGCTGTTGCATCCTGCATTTCATCCATGGCTTTGATTTCTTCCAGCAAAATCCCCTTGGCCTCAAACATACCGGTCAGTTCCTCAAAGGTAATAACAAAATCCACATCGGAACGGACTGTTCTGCGGCTGGCTTCCAGCTTTTTGGACGCACAGGGACCGATAAATACCACGGAAGCATCCGGATGCTCCTTCTTAATCAAACGGGCTGTGGCCACCATGGGGGTCATAGCATTGCTGATTTTATCAATGGTCTCCGGGAACAGATTTTTAGCCATTACAGACCAGGAAGGACAACAGGAGGTAAGAGCAAATGCCTGATTGCCACTGGCCACTTCCTTCACATAATGCTCTGCCTCTTCCATACAGCCCATATCTGCGCCAATGGCGGTCTCATATACATCTGCAAAGCCTAATTCTTTCAGGGCGGTCTTAAACATCTCCGGAGTCACCTTGGGACCAAACTGGCCCACAAAAGCAGGCGCCACCTGAGCAATAATCTGACGACCTGACTGCATGGCACGAATCAACTGGAAAATCTGGGATTTATCAGCAATGGCACCAAAGGGACAGCTTACCATACATTGTCCGCAGGATACACACATATCATTATCAATTACTGCACGGCCTACACGGTCAGTCTTAATGGCACCGATGCCGCAGGCAGCTTTACAGGGACTTTCTTTATGGCAAATAGCATCATAAGGACAAATAGCCTTACACTTACCACATTTAATACATTTCTCCTGATCAATGACAGAACGGCCCTTTACCATAGTAATGGCTCCCACAGGACACACACTCTGACAGGGATGAGCCAGACATCCCATACAGGAATCCGTCACCTCATAGCAATTAGTAGGACATGCATTGCAGGCAGAAGGAATCACCTGCATCAAAGGGGGTTCGTAATACTTCTCATCAATATTACTCTCCTCCAATCCCTGGGTCAGATGCCCCGGACGTTCTCTGTCCTCCGGACGAAGGCTCATACCCATAGCCAAACGTAGCCTTTCACGTACAATAGCACGCTCACGATACACGGTATCCAGATATTCCATTTCATCATAATCCACAATCTTATATGGTAAAGCCTCCATATCATCCTTCAAATTCGTGGAGTTGTATGCCAAATTCGCTACTTCCTTAAAAACCCGTCGTCTACGCTGTCTTACAGGGGTATCGATTCCTCTCATGCTACTCATGAATATCTTCCTTTCTTCTCATCCCTTACTATCCGGGATATTTCTTTCGCTAATGCCATTTGCCATTGTAACATAAAACCAATGGTTCCGCAATTCTCCCGTATACTGCCTCCTCCAGGTCAAGTCATTTTTTCCTGCTTCATCTATCATACCGCAAATCTTTCTTCCATAATCCGGCAGGAAGCAATTATTTCCTCTTCTTTAATAATCTGCTTTCTCCATTCTTCCGGTACACTGTCATAGCCATAGAAAAGAGCACCCAATCCACCGGCAATTGCTCCTATTGTATCGGTATCTTCTCCCAGATTTACTGCTTTGAGAAGCCCCTCCTCTAATGTATCCGTTGTAATCAAACTCCAGATGGCAGCTTCCAGGCTATCTACCACATAACCGGTGCTTTTAATTGTATCTTCTTCACACTTTGCAAACTCATCCAATTCAAATAGTCTCGTATAATGTGCCAGTTCCACAAAATTAAAAATGTCTTCATGATAAAAATCCAAGGCTTCATCTACACCACTTTGCAACCGTTCTGACAGACTTCCGCTTCCTTCAATAATATTTTTAACCATGAAATAATAAATGCCACAGGCCATTTTGGAACGCAAATGATTATGAGTAAGAGCCGAAACCTGATGTATGCAAGCTATGGCTTGCTTTAAATCCCATTCTTTCCTGCGAACCTTTTCATAGACAAAAAGGCACGCCGGCATGATTCTCATAAGGGAACCGTTTCCGTTGTCCATTTTTCCGGTCTTTCCGCAGGTTCTGTAATCTTTCTTTTTTCTAAAATTATTAATTGCATCCTCGCAGGTATGTCCCTGATCGAAGGCGATACCTGCCGGAGTATATTTGCCATCATACAGCCATTCCACAAACCGCTCCATAATGTCCGCGTAATCAATGTCTCCCTTTTCCTTCATACTCTCAAGGGTTGCCCATGCCATACTGCTGTCATCAGACCATGTTCCCGGTGGCATATGATAGGTTCCGTATCCCTGCATTGTTTTCACCGGATTCATTTTCAATTCAGCCCTGTCCCAAAACTGTACCGGCATACCAAGGGCATCGCCTACCACAACACCCATCATGCCATTTACCCATATATTCTTCATTGCCTATCCTCCGTAAAATCATCTCGCTTCTAATCGTTGGGATGACTGATATGTACATTTGTTACAATTCCCGGCAGAAATTGATATTCCTCTGCAAGCCAGGTAATTCCATACTTCTCCTGAAGAAATTTCTTTTTCCGGAAAATATAATCTGCCCTTCCCATGCTTCTGAAATCCAGTCCCTGCTCTTCTAACATTTTATGAAATTCATCACATTTATCATAAAAATCCTGTGACGTAAAATATCCTCCTTCTCTGTACTCCGGAAGCAATATCGCATTTTTATCAAATGCAGGTAAAGGTTCCTGCCTATCCATAAGGTCGGATTCAAAAACTGCTAACAGGTTCTTTCTTCCTTCGATTTCCTTTTCCAGTCGGGCAATTTGCTCCCTTAATTCATAGGAGCCCAATTGTTCCTTGGGGCCGTCGTTAGATATAACCAAGACAGGTTTACAGGAAAGCTTTTTCTCTTCAAGTTCCTTTTCTAATTCCAAAATTTCCTGTTTCAATTCTACCTTACTGTTTTCTCTGTTGTCCATAAACCCAAACCTCCTCATAGGATTATACATGATCTTAGAAGCCGTCCTCCTTTGGAGGCGGCTCCTAAATCCACTACATTTCCTTGTAAATATTATAGCAAAAATCAGTAATGACTTCTATAGATTTATTTCATCCCAAGCTCCGTAAAATCTGCATAGCTGATTTTCACTTCCCCATATTCCTCCGAATGAGATGATACGGTATCCATCATTGCCAAAACCTCCTGGGAATAGGTTCCCCCTGCATCTAATACAATTTCAATCTGATGCTTTTCATGAATATTTTCGAAAGACCCATTCTCCATACGTGTGGGAACTACTTGAAAATCAATCCTCTGCACACTGCTGCCGATGTATATTTTCCCCGTGTTCAATGACTTGTTAAAATACACGGTTTCTACCGTTGGCAGATAGACTTCCTGTAAATTCTCACATCCGTAGAAAGAGGATAAGCATACCGTTTTGGCTGACGGCAGATTTACCGTCTTAAGGTCTGTGCAGTTTAGGAATACATAATAATTCAGCTCTGTTGCGGATGGTAATGTAACATTTCTTAACCGATAGCAGTTCTCAAATGCATGCTGTCCTACCACCTGTACCAATGGTAAATTTACTTCCGTTAACGCATTACAATCGTAGAATGCATAATTTTCCAGATTTTGTAAAGCGGGCAGACTTACGCTACTAAGACTGCTATTTTTTGCAAAAGCACCTCCGTTGCACTGGGTTCCGTTAAATACGCTTCCAAAGGAAGCTGTGCCAAAGATGGCTGTTACATTTTCCGCATACAGATTTTTCAGCCCGGTTCCATTGAAATTGCCGGAAATCGTCTCCATAGAAGCGGGGAAATTGATTTCTGTTAATTGGGACATTCCTTCCACAGAAAAATCTGTTGCGGTCTCCGTTACTCCTTCCGGAAGAACCAGCTTATGTATCGTATTTCCTGCATAGTTTTCCGTATACCGGATTCCCACATTTCCGATTTTCTCAGCCCCCTGTGGCAACACTAATTGATTGGTATCCGTAAGGACGTCCGCCACCCGGTCCAGAAATTTATCCTTTTTAAAAAATAAGGAATCCTCATCTAAATTTGCTGTTAAGATGCCGTTCTCTACCTTCCATGCGGTAAAAAACTTCTTCTTAATACCGCCCATGGCCACACCAATTAATGAAATCAAAAGAACCAGTGCTGCCAGCCCTAAAAGAGCCTTTTTTACCTTTTCTACAAATGCCTTTCGTTTTGCCTCTTTGATTTTTTCCTGACGCCGGGCCTCTTCTTCTTCTTTCTTTTGTTTGTCCCACTCCTCCTCATATTGTCTGCGGGCCTTCATAAGGATATCCCATTGCCTGTTGGCAGCATAAACTGCCTGCTTCCATTCCTTTTCTTTTTCAACAAGTACGCTATGATGCTCACGGGATACCGCCAACTTAGCCTTCCCTGCTTCGTATAGCTTATCAATGCTTTTTTTATCATAATTCTCATTGATATACGCTTCCCATTCCTCTGCCAGGTTCGCAATCTCTTTTGAACGGGTCAC
>JAFUKK010000216.1 GCA_017473665.1 Lachnospiraceae bacterium | reverse complement strand
GGCACCATGGCGGTCACGGATACATCCGGTGCACTCTCCTTGTGGGGCTTGCGACGCAATGTCTTCAATTCTACTACGGAATCATCCGCATTGACGCCCACATTGCTGGCAACCACACCTGTCAGCTTTGCATAGTAGGTATAGTTACTCTGCATGGTAAAGATACCATTACGGTTTGCCGCCGGCTCTGTATCGCTGAGCACCAGGCTCTCCTGACTGGTACTTAAATTGTAATAGGTAGCCAATACCTGCTTGGCACCATTTTCATCATAATGATAGAATTCTACGTTATAATTATCCACATTGGATGCTGTCACAGTAGTCTTTACAGATACACTGCTGTCAGTAACTGCCTTCTTTTCAAGCACCACGCCCATCGCATCTGTCTTGAATACCTTGGTAAAGAAGGTGCCCCTAATGGCTTCCTCTCCTTCTGCTACCTGATAGTCACCGGATACCACTACCATATATTCTCTGTCGGCCTGAAGTCCGGAGAAATTCAAAGCCGCACTACCGCTTTCCAACAGGGAACCCAGATACTCCTGGTTGTCCACCGTATTAATCTCCTTCATGGTGGCACGATCATATAAGGTCACCTTGGTAGTGCCGGACACCAGTGAATCATTGGGATCCATATTTAATGTCATCTTTGCGGTGCTGGAAGTTACATCGTAAGTATCAGCAACTTCACCGCCCTCGCCCATGGAATTCATGGTAATGGTAGGACGTGCATTCAAATCCACCGGCACAATATCACTACCGCCGGCAGTCTGAGCATCTTCACCATCCAGTCCGGGAGCACCGTCATAGCCCATAAGACCGCTGTCGCCCTCGGCACCTGCTGCACCTGCACCGCCGTCTCCTCCGTCAGCACCCTCCGGACCATTTTCGCCCTGCAGACCGTTCTCTCCGGCTTCACCATCTTCGCCATCCTCGCCATCTTCACCGGCGATACCTGCAGCACCGTTTTTACCGTTGATTACTTTAAAGGTAGGAATCTTCAACTGAGGAGAATCCAGATTTTCATCTATTTCTACATATGTATTATCATCAATCGCCATGGAATCCAGCGCCAATACCTTCTCTCCTGCCACATAGAAATTCTTGCTGGAAAGATTTAATTCAGCGCCTGAATCCGTACTTAAATAAGTATCAGCTGAAACAGTCTGATACGTACCCTGCTCGTGGATAACACGAACAATTCCGCTGTCTACAAATTTAATTTGGGCATAACCGGGTAAATTAATCTGGCTTGAATTGCCTAAATGTAATGACACGTTAGAAGATACAAGCATATAGTCCGTGTCAGAAATTTTCCATACAAATTCGGAGAGATTCATCTGTTCTCCCCTACTACTCATTTCATAGTTATTACCATTCTTGGTAAGAACCGTATTCTTGGTAATACTGTAATATCCCAATTGATCCAGGTCGATATCCTGTACGTTAAGCAAGACTCCCTTGGTAAAGGAACCCAAAGAACCATCTGCAAAGTGCAAAAACTGCTCTGTGCTAAGAGACACTTTACCTCCTGCCTGGTTCTCAAACTCTACTCTCTCATCGTATTTTTCGCGATACTTAGTACCCTTGCTAAAATACACCTGTTTGCAGACATCGCCACTGACAACAGTCTCATCAGAAGGTGCCAGAATATAACCGTCCGACACAAATTCTTTCGTACTTGCTACTGTGTGCGCTATGCTCAGACCTCCCAATCCTGCTGCCAGCAACACAATACCAATTAAAATAATCGTTAATCCCTTTTTCATCCCTTGCTCCTTTATGCTCAAAAAGCATCATTTGTACCCATTTTAAAATATTCTATAGTAAAGTATAAATCTGAATCGATTAAGTGTCAATGCACTTTATCGTACAAAAGTACTAGCTTCCAATAACACATTTTATTTCTTTTCACGAAATCGTTTAAGAATGTGCGGTATCCGGTAAATCGTAATACATCCTATTTCTTCCCCCTGGTCCATACCGTACCGGTAAGTCCCACTTCATCTTCATAAAATACAGGATCCTGTCCCTTCTTTTTCTGTTGTTCATAATTATCCAGCACCTTAAAGGCCACCTTGCCCAACAAGAAAATCGCAATGATATTCACCACCGCCATAAGTCCCATGGTAATATCCGCAATATTCCACACCAGTGAGAAATCAGCCAATGCTCCCAGGAATACCGCCAGCACACAGGTCACACGGAAAATAAATAAAACTGTCTTATTATTCTTGATAAACAGAATATTGGATTCTGCATAGAAGTAATTTCCAATCACACTGGTATATGCAAAGGTAAATATGGAGAAGGTAATAAAATAAATCCCCCATTGTCCCACATTACTGCTGATAGCTGCCTGCACAAAAGGAATACCATCCAGCACGCCGCTCTGTCCTTCTACCCCGGATAGCAATAGCATCATGGCAGTACTGGAGCAAATCAGGATGGTATCAATAAATACGGAAATCACCTGTACCATACCCTGCTTTACAGGATGCTCCACATCTGCGGAGGCAGAAGCGTTGGGTGCACTACCCATACCCGCTTCGTTAGAAAACAAACCGCGTTTGATACCGATTACTACCGCACTGCCCGCAAAGCCACCGGCAATTGCCTGCACATCAAAGGCACTTTCAAATATCATTCCAAAAACACGAGGCAGCTGGTCAATATGCAACACCATCGTAACCAGACCGATTAAAATATATAACATTGCCATAATGGGCACAATTACAGAAGAGATGAAACCGATTCTATGCACACCTCCCCAGATAACCAAACCGGTAGCTAACGCCAATAGAGCTCCCACAACCACCGGCCAAACAGTATTGGAGTAATCTGCAATGTAATACTCCAATGCATAGGACATATTATATGACTGAAGTCCGTTAAAGCCGTAGGCAAAGCAGATAATCAGCAATACGGAAAATAAAATCCCCAGCCAACGCTTGCCCAGGGCACGCTCCATATAATAGGAAGGACCTCCTCGAAACTGTCCGTTCTGCTTTACCTTGTATACCTGTGCCAAGGTACTCTCCACAAAGGCAGATGCTCCGCCTATCAATGCCATTACCCACATCCAAAACACTGCACCGGGACCGCCTGCTGCGATGGCGGTAGCAATCCCCGCTATATTTCCCGTACCCACTCTGGATGCGGTAGATATCATCAATGCCTGAAAGGAGGAAACTTTTTTCTTGCCGGTCTCATCCTTCTCCTTTTTCTCCAGCATGGACTTCAGCCCATCCTTCAACAGACGGAACTGAACACCGCGGGTACGGATGGTAAAATATATACCCACGCCTACAAGCATGATAATCAATACATAGGTATACATAAAATTATTAACTTCAGTCAAAACATCATTAAAAGTCATTGTACTTCCTTCTCCTAACCTCTACTATATCCTCATTGTTTGCATATCTCCTATCTTACATGATTTTTCCCCTTTTGTCTTTCCTTTTCAGCAAAAAAACAAAGAATTCTTAAGCCTTTTTACATTATATTTTTCGGTAATCACTTGTTCCTTGGGAGGGAAACGGATATAATGTTATCAAAATACGATAGGAACGGATTTTACTCAAATATTATGAAGACAAATAGATTGGTTTTAAAAACTTCACACCTGTTTTTACTGGGTATTCTGGTGGTACTACTGTCCTTCCTTCCCTTTCTCTTGCTGGGAATGGATTCCATTGTACCCTATCATGACCAGTTGGACGGAGAAATCATTGCCTATATTTATCGTGCCAAATATCTCTTTGGCGAGGAAATTATTCCCGAATTCCTAAATGGTGCTTCCTCAAATGCCCTGACACCGCCTGCTCCGTTGGCCGTGCTTTTATTCAAGGTTTTCGAGCCCTTCAGCGCCTATCTGATTCTCCAATTCGGTGGCCAGCTGGTTGCCTTTGCAGGAATGTTCTTACTGGCAATGAAGCTTTCCGGCAATAAATGGAATGCATTGGTAGTAGCACTGCTGTATGCTTTCCTCCCTTTCCTGCCGGTATATGGCCTTAGCCAGTATGGCATGCCTCTACTGCTGGTGTGCATCCTGGAATTGTACCGGAGAAAACACAAGGCCTTCTCCTATGCCTATATCGCCCTATACACTGCCATGTCCTCACTGGTGCTGTGTGGCTTTGTATGGCTGGCAGGCTGGGCAATTCTTCTGGTAATTCTCTGCCTCCGCAAGGCTCTGAAAAGCTGCCTGGATATGCTTTGGGGCTTTTTGTTGATGCTGGGAATCTACCTACTGGAAAACTTATCCTTGCTTTTACAAATTCTGGGACTGAAGGACTCCTATGTGTCCCACAAAATAGAATATGCAACCACCGGAGGCAGCTTCCCGGCTTCCTTCCTGGAGCAATTACTACACGGTGGCGAGCATTATCTGGACCGACACGAAGCCATTCTGGCTCTCAGTCTTTTACTGTTAGCCGGTGTGCTTCTGTTATATAGAAAATGTGACAAGGAAACCCTTCGAAGGGCCAAGTGGCTCCTTATGGATTTGGCTCTCATTTGTTTCTTCTGTTTCATTGCCGCTTTTTGGCAAAGCAGTAACAGCTTTACCCTCCGCAGCAGCCTGGGCACCTTAGGCGCCTTCCAAATCGGCAGGGTCATGTGGCTGGCTCCCACATTATGGTATGTGGCCCTTTCCATCTGCCTGAGTATTTTGTGGATGCACCGAAGTACCTTGTTACGATATTTAAGCTATGGGCTTTCGCTGATTGTACTTGGCATCACCGGCATTCTTTGTTTAAAGCATTCCCTGGTAAAGCCCTGTATCCAGGAGCTGTTGCTGGCAGACTACGAGACCATCAGCTGGTCTGATTATTATGCCTCCGATGTGATGGCACAGGTAGAAAATTTTTTACTGGAACAGGAAGGACTGACCAAAGAAGAATATCGGGTGGCCAGTCTTGGGATTGACCCGGCCTCTACACTGTATCATGGTTTTTACTGTGTGGACGGATATTCCAACAATTATGATTTGAACTATAAGAAGGCTTTTCGGACAGTTATCGCACCGGAGCTGGAGCGGAATGCATGGCTGGCGGATTACTACGACAATTGGGGCAATCGGTGCTACCTGTTCAGCTCAGAGATTCCCGGTTATTTCAATATAGAGAAGGGAAGCTTTTGGTACAATGATTTGCAGCTGGATACCGGTGCACTGAAGGCACTGGGATGTGACTATATCCTTTCCGCTGCATATATTGTAAATGCAGCAGATACTCACCTGCAGTTGCTCTCCCAGGAGCCCTGCCAGACCCCTGAAAGCTATTATGCAATCTACATTTATAAAATTGTTCCATAAGGGGATACCATGTGGTGCCCCCCCGGATATGAAGTCTTGACTATCAACTCTATCAGTATCCGGCTCTGATATTTTTTACTCTTTTATTCTCAATGGAAATCTCCGAATAGTATCGATATCCGCCCTCTCCCTTAGGAGCCTGGGCTTCAAAGCCCACTTTCACCGTCCTTCCTACAGGAAGGGTAAATACCCGAACCATCCGGTATTCTATGCCGTCCACGGAGTAATGAAAAGCAAAGCAATCATCTACTCTGGAGATTTGAAACCACACATAATTAGCATCCCGTACGGGACCATTGCAATCATCGGAAATACGATTGGTTACCACGGACACTACGGCGGGCTTTTTACAGGGCAAATCTGAATTTTCCAGGGCTAATTTGGCCCATACGTTTTCATTTTCATACACCAATAATGCAGCCGCATCATAGGTATCCTTGAATTCCAGTTCCACTCTGGTCCGAAATACAAAATCTCCTGTCAGTTCCGTATAATATAGGGCCCCATTGGCCACCAATTCAGGGAACGCGCCATTCTCCTTTACCGGACTGTTAAAATAATCTGTCCGGTCCGGAGCGTACACTGCCAATACTCCATCCTTGTACTCCACCTTACTTTCGTTAATCCACTTAAAATTTTTTAAATCCATCCTCTTTGTTCCTTTCTCTTTTGTATATTATGAACGGTTCCTATATCTCAATCTCATTGGTATCTGCCAGATACAGCTCCGTATGCAGGAACACTCTGTCCCCCTCCTGCAATACCATATTCCCATTTGGAATCAACGCTTTATTCTTACGCTTTACCAAAACAATAATAGAGCGTCTGGAAATATCCAGATCACGGATACGCACGCCGGTCCATGGATTCTGTGCCCGTAGCACCACTTCCTTTAAATAAATGCTTTCCCGTTCATCAAAGGGCTCCGCTCCCAACACAACAGCATCCCCTGCGCGGACAATTACATCTCCCCGAGGAACTAACAACTGCTCATTTCGCTTTATCACAGATACAATAACGCCCGCAGGCAAATTTAAATCAGCAATGGTTTTTCCCACCCAATCATCATTTTCCTCCACACGAATCTTAATGAAATGCAGATCCGCCTCATAGCCGTACTCACTTCTTCTCTTGATGCTGGAATACTGATCCACAAATCCTGCGGAAATAATACCTGTAGGTATAGCCACCATACCTACCCCAAGGAAGGAAATAAAGATGCCGAACAGTTTCCCCAACGTGGTAATGGGATAAATATCCCCATAACCTACCGTAAGCAGTGTAGAAGCCGCCCACCAAACACCGGAAAAGGCATTAGAAAAAACATCCGGCTGCACCTCATGCTCCAGACTGTACATACAAAGGCTGGAGGCTATCATCAATATCAGAATAATGAATACAGAGGATATGAGCTGCTGTTTCTTACCCTTAATAACTGCCGTAATCACACTGAGAGAATCATGATACGCATTGATACGGAACAGGCGGAAAATACGCACTATTCGAATCATTCGGAAGGCAACGGTGCCAGCCGGGAATACAATGGGCAGATAATAGGGCAGAAAAGATAGCAAATCCACTACACCGGTAAAGGAACACACATATTTACCCAGCGCCCGTGCCTCTGACTCCCTGGGATATAAAAATTTGGCCGTAAAGACACGTAGGAAATAATCAATGGCAAAAAATGCCACCGTTATCTTCTCGACACCCATAAGCCATGTCCCGTATTGCAGGCGCAGTCCATCATAGGTGTACATAATGCTGACCGCTAAATTCAGTATGATTGCCAGAGCATTGACAAAATCATATGCCCTGCTGATATTATCCAAATCATTTCCAACCTCTATAACCTGAAACAGCCTTCTGCGGCCCCTTTGCCACTTGTTTTCCATTATTATGGCCTCCCTGCAATATACTCCCCATTATTGTAATACATCCCACCAGAATTTGCCACCATTTAAACACTTATTTCCCATTTCGTTTTCTTATTGGACCAGTGTATACAAAGATGTTTGATGCCTCTTGGGAGGCAGTTGAGGGGACCCAAAAAATCCGGAAACCCCTCTACGGATTTCCGGACCTTTCTTTTGCTTTCAAAGTGCCTTTTCCTATTCGCTTCTTATTTACCTAATTCATATACAGAAAGCAATTCTTCCATACGTACTGCCTGATTGGATAATTCCTCACTGGCTGCAGCACATTCCTGACTGGTAGCGGAATTGGTTTGCACCACCTCTGCCACCTGGCCGATAGCCTGATTAATCTGTGCCACTGCAGTAGCCTGATAATTGGAGGCCTCTGCGATACCATTTACCAAAGCTTCGCTTTCCTTTACCGCCTCGGTCACTTCCTCCAAAGACTTATGGGTTGCATTGGCGATATCAGAGCCCACACGAATCTTTTCAATAGAATCCTCAATTAAATCAGCAGTTTCGCTGGCTGCCTGGGCACTTTTCGCCGCCAAGTTGCGCACTTCCTCAGCCACCACTGCAAAGCCCTTGCCGGCCTCTCCTGCTCTGGCTGCCTCTACCGCTGCATTCAGAGCCAGAATATTAGTCTGGAATGCAATATCGTCTATTACCTTGATAATCTTGGAAATGCTCTCGGAGGCCTTGTTAATATCCTGCATTGCCTGTACCATTTCAGCCATCTGCTCATTGCCTGCTTTTACATCACGGATTGCCTTACCTACAATATTTGCTGCCTCATTGGCCTGGCTGGCATTTTGTCTGGTCTTTTCTGCCACTTCCGTGATAGACGCCGTAATCTGCTCAATGGCGCTTGCCTGTTCACTGGACCCCTGAGCCAGTGCTTCGCTGGCACCTGCCACCTGCTGTGCACCGGTCATTACCTGATTAGAAGCATTGCTGACACCACCTAAGGTATAAAGGCTTCTTTCTGCCAGGCTCTTCAGAGAGTTACCAATCAAGTCCTCTTCTGAACGGGGAACCACCTGCACAGTCATATTGCCATTGGCCATCTCCTGCAAAATCAGTGCCTGCTCTTTGGTACTGTCAATCATCTTCCGGTATTCATCAATCAGGTCACCAAACTCATCCTGGGAGTTTTTCTTCAATTCAATATTTACATTACCCTCTGCCATTGCTTTGGTGGCAACTGTCAATCTCTGCATAGAGATTTTCAAGCCTCTGCCCAGTGAAACAGCAATCCCCGTCAAACAAACACCCATGCCTAATATAGACACACACAGTACTTTGTTAAAATCCAATATGACTGCCTCCACATCCGACGCTGTAGCTACCTTTCTAACGGTTTGGAAGCATAAGACACTGATAACCAGCATCACAATAAAAATAACGATATAACCAATTACCATTTTTGTATGAAACTTTATATTCTTTATACCCTTCATGACCCTATTCTCCTTTTTCCTCAGTGTTTTTATTTTTTTCGGTATTTTCCTGCGCATCTTCCCCATCCTCACTCATCTGATTCAGCACCGCCAAATCTTCTTCGTTAAGTAATTTGTCCGGATCCAATAACAGCTTTACACTCTCTCCTACTTTACCGATGGCATACACATATTTGTTTTGTGACTTGTCCGCCTTGCCGAAGGTAGGGGAAGGAATAATATTTTCATCCACCAGTTCCACAACCTCTGCAATCTTTTCCACAATCAATCCCACCACTGCATTATTATAATTTACAATAATAATACAGGTTCTGTCCGTATATGGGATTTCCGGTTGCTTAAACCGTAGTCTCACGTCAATTACCGGTATGATTTTACCTCTCAGATTAATGAGACCCTTCAGGAAATCAACGCTTTCCGGTATGGCTGTAATCTCCTGATATACAATAATTTCATTTACGTATTCAATCTTAATGGCAAAATATTCGTTACCGGATTTAAAGGTTACATATTTCCCTGCATGGGATTCCTGTACTGCTTCGGAAGTTTCATCCGCATCCTGCTCCGGAAGCATATCCTTTACCTCTTCCATATGTATGTTCCTTTCTTTATTTATTCTTACCTATCTGTATTATTCTACCAATCCTGCCGGGTCCAGTATCAATGCAATACTACCGTCTCCCAACTGTGTACATCCGGAAAGTCCCTTGACCTTCTTCACATACCCGGGAATAGGTTTTACTACTATTTCCTGCTTGCCGATAAGTGTATCCACCAGCACACAGACCTTACGGTCATCGATTTCCAAAATCAGCAGCATGCCGTGGTCATAATTCCTCTTATAATCCGGCAGATGATACCACTCTCCCAAACTCATTACCGGGTAACACTCTCCACGAATCATGGCATATTCTTCACCATCCGGATCCTTGTGGAGCATTTCTTCCTTCACGCCCACAAATTCCTTCACTATATCTGCCTGTATGACAAAGGTGGAGCCGCCACAATTCATTACAATACCATCAATAATCGCCAATGTAAGAGGTATTTTCAAAGTCATGCAGCTACCCTGTCCGGGGGTACTGTCTATCTCCAGATTGCCGCCAATGGACTGGATATTCTGTACTACCACGTCCATACCAACCCCTCGACCGGAGTACTCCGTCACCTTTTCGTTGGTAGAAAAACCGGGCAATGTAATAAACTGATATACTTCTTTATCGCTGTAAGCGCTATCCGGCTTGGCATAATCCAGCAGTCCCTGCTTTCTGGCCTTGGCCACTATTTTGGCTC
>JAFUKK010000215.1 GCA_017473665.1 Lachnospiraceae bacterium | reverse complement strand
CCAGTAAACATGTACCACCACAGAAGAAACCGATAGGGGATTCACAGATTGACCAGTCACCATAGGTGCCTTCGCCAACCTTCTCACCGCCACAGTTAGGAGCGATGGTGTAGTTGATCAACCAAGCGGGACCGAAGAAACCAAGAACTTCCTTCTCGCCTTCACCCTTCATATCTGCGAACCAAGCATCCTGCCAGTCCTGAGTATCATTGTGGTAACCATTGTCCTTTAACTTCTTGGACAGATCTAAGAACTCTTCTCTCTTAGGATCGATGTTCAGCTTGCCATCAACTACCCAACCGGTATCAGAGCTGTTCTCAACTGCGTGCCATAAGTCACCATCACCAGAGATGATACCATAGCCCTTAGCCTTTAACTCTTCAGCTGCGGTCCAGAACTTATCCCAAGAACCGGAACCACCACCGATTTTCTCTTTAACGGTTGCAGGATCATCAGTGCCCCATACATCCTTAGCTACGGAACGACGATAGATGAAAGCACCACCGGTTGCCTGATAACCCAGAGCAACTACGTCACCACCGGGATTGGTACCGATCTGAACAGAGTAATCAGCGATCTGACCATCTTTGATAGCCTTATCTACATCAATACCCAGATCCTTGTAAGGAGCTGCGAATCCGCTAGCATCACCCTGAGCATACTTCAGAATGAAAGCAGCCTCTGCACAGTAGATATCGGGAGCTTCTGCGCCGCCAGCCTGTAAAGCTGCGTCCAGAGCGGGCTGATACAGACCGTCAGTAGTAGCGATGATAGTGGTGTTCAGTTCGAAACCGAACTCAGGATGCTCGTCAACATACTTCTGCAGCATGTCGGGAACCTCATTGGTAAATGCCCAAACGTTGATAGTTTTTACGTTAGGATCGTTGGTAGCTTCTGCAGCACCATTTCCTCCACATGCGGTTAAGCAGCCTACTGCCATAACTGCACATAAAGAGCTTGCAATTAATCGTTTCATAAATAACCCTCCTTAATGATTTAAAAAGATTAATTTGTTAATAATGTATATAAAATATATAACACTATTCAATAATTATGTACAAAATACATTGTACAACAAAGCACGTCAGTTGTCAATCCTTGCAACTGTTGCTCCTTCATAAACAATACCGCCCACCACCACAGGCTCAATAATCGTGGTCTTGGGACGCTCGATAAGGGCAATTAATTTCTTTGCTGCCTCATAGCCGATGCGCTCGGTATCTTGTTTTAAGGTGGTCAGTCTGGGCTCAATATGTCTGCCCACTCTGATGCCATCGTAGCCTGCCACTGATACATCCTCCGGGATACGCAGGCCCTTGGCCTTAATAGCATTCATACCGCCGTAGCAGGCAAAATCATCCGGGTACAAGATACAAGTGGGAGGTTTCTTCAAGCTAAGGAGATCCAATGTGGCTGTGTATGCCGCCTGAGTATCTCTGTAAGCCGCCTCCAATACATAATCATCAGGAATCTCCAACTCCAGACGCTCAGCAGTCCTATAGAAGGAAGATAACCTCTTCTGGGTTACTGCCGAATCCGCACCATGGATATATGCAATCCTGCGATGGCCCTGACTGTAAACATAAGTAAGCAAGTCCTGCATGCCTCTCACATTATCAGACATAATGGAAATCCGCTGTTCAAACGCATGGTCCACGGTAACTACCGGAATGTCACTTTGAATCAGTTCTATAATCTGCGGATCATAAAAATCCACACATGCTATCACCACTCCGTCAAATCCACGGTATCTGCAGTGCTCCATAATGGATAACTGATTCCGCCCCTTCTTGCTTCTATTAACAAATGTAATGTCATAACCACTATCTTCTACGGTACGCTTAAAACTGTCCAACACGAAAGAAAAGTAGTCATGGGTCAATCCGCTCATGGCCTCGTCCACAAACAGGACGCCGATATTGTGAGTACGATTGGTCTTTAATGCTCTGGCCTGGGCATTGGGAAAATATCCCATCTCCTTTGCCTTTTGCCGAATCAGGGCCTTGGTATCCTCTCCCACATCGGAATGGTCATTTAGTGCTTTGCTGACGGTCGCAACACTGACTCCACATGCTATAGATATATCCTTCATGGAAACCATGGACCGTCCTCCTCTCTGACCGATTGCCATTTGACATAATGCGAAACGGGTCTTAATCGTTTACGCACGTTTAATATATAATATTTTTGGGCACTATGCAAGCTTTTTCCAATTTATTTTGTTGGTTTTTGATAGTTTTGTGAGTTTTATACAGAAATCGCTCATGATTTTTTACCAATATACCAATTGATTTTTTTGTTACACTCTATATATTACGTAAAAGTATTTACGAAAATTACGTAATATATTTTAGAATTTTCCCGGCACTCTTTTCTAACTTTCTTTTTAGCAAATCCGTCAGTTTTCTCTTTGTTTTTTGTTTGTTTTTACTAAAAGAAGCAATGTTTACCATATTATTCTTGAAATAATCGTCATTTTGGTCTACAATCGCATTAGGGCTATATTTTTTTAGCCATCTACTTAAACGTTTAACCAAGAAAAGGAGATGTATTATGAAATTTGGACGTTTTGATGATGAAAGAAGAGAATATGTCATTACTACTCCCAAGACTCCCCTCCCCTGGATTAACTACCTGGGTTGCAACGAGTTCTTTAGCTTGATTTCCAACACCTGCGGCGGTTATACCTTTTATAAGGATGCTAAGCTGCTGAGACTGACCCGCTATCGTTACAACAATGTACCTATTGATATGGGCGGCAAGTATTTCTACATAAAGGACGGCGATACTGCTTGGAATCCCGGATGGATGCCCATGCAGACCGACCTGGACTCCTACGAGTGCCGTCATGGTATCGGCTACAGCCGCTTTACTTCTTCCAAAAAT
>JAFUKK010000214.1 GCA_017473665.1 Lachnospiraceae bacterium | reverse complement strand
CCAATCAGGCACACAATATTGACAGAACTGTTCTCCTTGATAACCTGTAAAATCTCATCTTCCTGGGCGCTGTCCAGCTTACGTCCTTCAATGGACAATACCATGCTGGCATCTTTGAAAAAATTTCTTGCCTCGGAAAATTTAAAGGCTACCTCCTGTGTAATTGTCTGAAAATCTGCGTCTTCATTCAAAATGAGACTCAGACCGTTGGGAAAGCTTTTTAAAAGTACTGCATCCTTCATAATCTACCTACCTTTACTCCTGTTAGGTTTCATTGGAAATACCACCATCCGGTGTATCTGCCGTTCCTGTAATGAGCTCCTCTTCATCCTCCAAGCCATAATAATACTTTACAATATCTCTGGTGGCCTGGGCTGCATAATCGGAAGAATACCCAAAAGGGATTCGGGTTGTCACAGAAATCTCCGGCTTGTCATAAGGGGCATAGCTGATAAACAACGCATGGCTGGGTCTGCTGGAGGTCTGCTCCGCAGTACCGGTTTTACCGGCCACCTCCACAGACAAATCAGAAAAATATGTCTTGTTCTCTACCACCTGACGCATACCTTTGTGAATGGCATCCCAATACTTATCGGACATCTCTATGGTATTACGCACCTCTGCTTGGTTTTCTAAAAGCAAATTCCCTTCGGAATCTGCAATTTTATCCAATAACGTGAGATTATAGCAAGTGCCTCTATTGGCAATGGTGGTGGCATATCTGGCCAATCCCACCGTGGTAAAACTGTTATTACCCTGACCAATGGCAGAACGCACCGGGTCCTTACTGGAAACCTCGGGAGAATACTCTGATATTTCCACGCCGGATTTTTCGGTAAGTCCAAACAAATCCGCATACATATATAAAGTATTCAAACCGGCATCCTCATTATAAGCCCCACCTCTGGTAGAAAGCCTATATCCCAAATCATAGAAATAATAGTTGCAGGAATCCCTGATTGCCATGGTCAGATTCTCGTAACCGTGACCGGTTCGTCTCCAACATCTGGGAGACGGGGTAATGGTGGTAAAGGTCCCCAGACAATTAATACGGTCCGAGAGCTTGATTTCCTCTTCCAAAAGTCCTGCCGTAGCACTGACAATCTTAAAAGTAGAACCCGGTGCCGCTTTATACTGGGTAGCAAAATTCAGCATGGAGCTGGCCTTGTCCACATTCAGCTTGGCAAAATATTCCGGGTCAATGGAATTTGCCATTTTATTGTTATCATATCCCGGATAGGACACCATACACAATACATCACCGGTATTTACATCTGTAATTACCACAGAGGCATTGCAAGGGTCCAGTGCCAGCTGCCCCGGTGTAATATCCAACTGATTGATGCGATTCATCATAAAATGATAGGCATTCAGCTTGCCTGAATATAGCGCCTCCTCATCCTCCAGCGGAATTGCCACCTGATTCTGCTCACAGAGCACCAGACATATGTCGCGCCCGCTGATGCGATTATTAAGCAACATGTATTTATAAAATTTCTTCTGGGACTCGGTATTATTGTCCAACATAACAATAATGTAATCCACCAGTTTATTATATATATCCTGGGAATCAGAGTACTTTTCGTCCATTTTCAGCTTGGTTACATCAATCCAGTTTGCAGATATACAATACTCCAGATATTCCTTCAAACTGATGACCTCTTCCTTTGCCCACGCAATCTGGGTAGCATCATTACTGTCCACCATAGAAGAGATAATAACCCCATTACTGTTTAACTGAGAAACAATATTACTCTGGTATACCTGATATTCTTTGGTAAGCTTTTTATAGGGCCTTTTTCCTTCTGCCAGCTCAGTCCGCAGTTGACTGTAGACTTCCTCCTTATATTCCAAATATTCCTGATATACCTTCTTTTCATATTCACCTGCATTTTCATCGGTAAACTGCTTAACATCAATAATATTATTATTAATAAGAGCATAGTATACATCATAAATTGGGATCAAAATGTCTGCACTGGAGGCATCCGCATCAGCAGGTTCATAGGTCTTGATATTTCTGATTTTGCTGGCCAAAAGACCTGCCAGCTTCTGCTCTAATATATTGTATACTGCAATGGTTAAATCTTTATCAATTGTCAGGTACACATCATCTCCTGCTTCCGCCTCCCGGCGTTCCAGAATCTTCATTACCTTACCGGTGGTATCCACTACCACCTTCTCACTGCCCTTGGTCCCCTGAAGAGTGGTCTCAAAATGTGCTTCAATACCACTCTTGCCTACCACATCATTAATATTGTAGGTATTACCACTGCCACCTGAAGCCTCTACCTTTTCGTTCAGACTGGTCAATTCATCAGATGAAATCTTCCCGGTATAACCAAGCACATGGGCAAAATATTTACTATCCACGTATTTACGGGCAGTATCCTCTACAATACTGATACCCGGCAATATGTCCGTATTTTCCATAATCACCGCTACGGTACGATCGCTGATATCCGTAGCCACTATGGTACCGATATATTTCCGATAGGAAGTCAGTTTCATGGCATAACGTATGGTCACCATCTTTAGCCAGTCTTCCTTACTGTAACCCAATCCCGGCACAAAAGAATCCTTATCCTCCGGATCCTCGTATCCACCAATTGCAAAAGCCTGACTGGAATTACGGCTGAGGTACTCCATCAAATCCCCGGCCGAGGTACTTTTCTCAGTTTCTTTCAATTCATCGATTCTGGCGTGACCAAATACGTCTGCCAAAAAACGCAAATGAGCAGTACCGGAGGATGAATACTCAAACTCTCCGTTCTCATTCAGTACGATTTTAAAATCCGAAATTACATTATCGCCGTTTTTTTCAATAAGCTGAATCAAAGTATAAATGGTCTCATTCAACTGCTTATTTTTGGAACGGCTGGACTCAAAAACATCCTCAATTTTTACGGAATAAGCTAATTCATTATAAGCCAACAGATTGCCGTTACGGTCAAAAATATTACCTCTTGAACTGGAAATATCTCGAGTCTTTTCTGTCTGCAGAATAAAATCTTCCAGATACTCTTGTCCATGCACAATCTGCAACTCAAAGCAACGATAAATCAGTGCCCCCGCCATCAAGCAGAAAAAAATGGCAACCACCGTCACTCTGCTGGTTATGATATTTAAAATTCGTTCCTTAATATCATCAAACAAATTTTTGTGCTCTCTTTCTCTCCCGACTTTCCAACCGACTATTTATCAGCAGAATAAGGGGATACAATACAATGGTTATTACAATGGTATAAATACACTCCGGTAAAATCACCTTAGTGAAATAATAAATAAAATCAAATCTTCCCCGAAGCAGGAATACTAAAACATAAATCAAAATACCATAAGTCAAATCACTGACTATAATGAGACAGATGGGTAGCTTGATATCCTCTTTGTAAAAAATCCT
>JAFUKK010000213.1 GCA_017473665.1 Lachnospiraceae bacterium | reverse complement strand
TCTGAGGAGTCTCATCCTCCGAACCATTATCTACAATGATAATACCATAATCCGAAAAACCAATCTGCTCCAAATATTCCACCGTTCTGCGAATACCATTTTCCAAACGCAGGCGCTCATTTAATACCGGAAAGATAATATTGATATACATAATTTACTCAATCCCATCATTTATTTATTTTATCAATTCCTGAGATAACATACCGTTGTTTCTTCAATATCAAATTCAAAATAACGGAAAGATATTTCAGAATCAATGTCATTAATAGAAATAGTCCAAAAAATCCGAATGCAATCAAACCAATGGTGGACATCCAGCCTTCTACCGGCTTTACCTCACTAAATACAGACCAAATCACATAACAGGCCACCACTACCATTACCAACAAAAAGCAAAAGCACAACGCCATGGATATTTTCTCCAAAATATTGGTAAAGATAATAAAGGAATCAAAAGCCAGACCACTTCTATTCTCTCTTTCCTGCTTGTTGCTGTCGCGGCGATCCACCCTCTTACTATCGTAAAATATGGTATCCATTTTTAGTCCGCTATTCACGTACATAGCCTTACGGTAAGGTATATATAAATTCATCTGACCAATTCGGTTAATGGCCCTTCTGGATACCATACGGAATCTCTCATGTTGCAATTTATTAGCTGATTTATTTCCCCAATTATATGCCCAATAAAATAGTTTTGAGGAAAATGAGATATGATTCCTGGGCGCTGCTGCCACGATATCATTGCCTTCCAATGCCTTTTGATAAACCTCCAGAATCAGATACGGTTCATAATCTATCACCGCATCATCAAACTCGAAGACGTAATCTCCCACAGCCAAATCCCTTCCGGCATTCATGGACGCTTCTTTTCCCTGATAATAACTCATATTTACAAGACTAATGGGTCTGCTGCTCTCGGAGATTTCCATGTATTTATGCAGACACTCCACCGAATCATCTGTAGAAGCATCATCCACACAGATAATCTCATACTTTTCAAAATTCTCATCCAACAGCCCGTTGATTTGATTCAAAAAAGAAATCAACCGTTCCCCGTCATTATGCAAATAAACCACGCAGGAAACAAAATTTTTATGCTTGCTATTCACAACATATCTCCTCTAATTAAGAAATTCATCCAAATCGTACACTGTATTAATCTTGCCCGAAAGCACACTGATAAAAGTAGGGCCTTCAGATGCAATTTTGATAACCGTTGGCCTGGAATCATCAATTTCTGATGCCTTTAATATGGGTTTCATAGAAAAAAGCGACTGACGGTACACAAAGGAATGCTCGTCCTTCACATACTTTCGTGCCAGGGCTGCCATGTACTTCCATGCGCTCTTAGGCTTATATCTGCAATCATTACAATTACCCAATAGTCCCGGGTTGCACTGCCCGTTTTCTTTGTGGGTACAGGCAAACTCAGGCACCCTATGATAATCAGTCTCATGAGGTGTAAAGGTTACAGACGTCAGGGAATGTAAGCCCGTTTTGCCAAAGGGCATCAATGAAAAAAATGGTCCATCCATTACGGTCAATCCCACATCCTTCAGAGAAGTTCCCACATCGCACAAAATAATCTCACACAATTCATATTTTAGTGCAAATCTCTCCACCTCCGGAATCTTCAACTTATCCAGCACGTGATTCACCGAAGCGTAGGTTGCATTCAACACAAAAGGAGCCTGATACTCTCCCTGCTCACATATCACCAAATAGTTTCCACCTGCCCGCTCAATGGATACTAATCTTGTATCATACAAAATCTGTACCCCGGGGTAATGAGCCAATTGTTCCAGCAAATAATCTTTCAAAATCATGGCATCATAGGTATACTCCTGAGTCAGAAATACGCCATCACAGGTACCCGGTTTAAAATACTTTTCCACCGGCACTTCACTACAAGGTATATTAGCATCCCTGCAGAACTTTTGAAATTCAGCTGCATCCGTCCAGGAAAAATTAGCCGAAGTGGCATATATCTGCTCAAATTTATCATGGATACAGAATCCATAATCCGAAACAAAACGCTGAAAGTATCCTGCAGACTTTAATGCAGTAGAAATAGACCTGGGATAATGATATCCCATATGCACCCGGGCCTGATTGATATAGGTGGCTCTGGTAAATGCCTGTGCTTCCTGCTCCAATACCACCACTTGCTGCCCTCTCTTTGCACAATAGAGCGCTGCATACAGCCCATAGAGCCCTGCCCCAATGATTATTTTATCTGCTGCTATTCTATCCATATCGTTTCGTATATACTCCTATGCGGTATCTGATTTATTGTACCATATTCATCCCCAAATGGGAACGCCATAATCAGTATATCACATTTTAAGTTTTTTCCAACAAAAAAGAGAGCGTTCTGCTATGCTCCCTTCATACATACAGGAATACAGCAATGACGCTCTCATATATTAACGTATTCTGTATACCGCGCAGGAATGTGGGCGCAGGGTAGCAGCAATTACCTTCTCCATGGATACAATTGCGTTGGTCCACAGATTCTCCGCCTCCACAGCAACACTTTCCACTCCCAATTCCTGTAAGGATACACTAATCATCTGTTCTCCGCTTTCTCCCAAATGAAACAATGCCACATAATGCTCTCCGGTCTCTTTATTCACCGCTTCCCAGATAGCCTTACTGTCATCCCGGCATATCTGATGAGGCCTGGTAGCAGGGTCCAGCATCTGTAATACTTTACGATTGGTAAGCAGCGCCAGGGTATCTGCGTCCAGCTTGGTCATCTCCGCTCCCAGCATTAAAGGAGACCCAAAGAGACACCATAGGGTCATCATGGTCTGTTGCTCATCAGGAGTGAATCGGGTTTGACGCTCATCACCAAAGCCCCTCCCCAGATATCCCAAAGGCAACATATCACAATCGGGATAATTGCCGGCAGATACATGTTCCTGCCAGATTTCACAACGCCTGAACATGTCCTTCAGCAATCTCCAATCATCCCAGAAATCATCTGTAATCCTCCACATATTGGCATACTTTTCATAATACCATGCCTGGTCGATAATGGCCGGTCCGGGAGACAAGGATAATACCATATCCCGGCCGGATTTTTCTATGGCTTGTGCCAGCATACGAATCTCCGACTTTGCAGAGGGTTGATCATAACGGCAAATATCATCACACTTAATAAAATCCACGCCCCAGTCCGCGTACATAAGTGCCAAAGAATCATAATAGGCCTGGCCTGCGGGAGTATCCTTTACCCCATACATATCAGGATTCCAGGGACATACGGAGGATGCAATGGCTACCTCCGATGCGGGTAATTCACAATTCCACACCGCGTTATGATGATGTGCCGCAATACGGGGGATTCCACGCATGATATGAATGCCGAATTTCAGCCCTAACGAATGTACATACTCAGCCAGGGGAGCGAAACCCTTGCCGCCTGCTGCCGAAGGAAATCTATCCAAATCTGGCAATAGTCTGGAATACTCATCCATCTCCACCTCTGCAAATGGAATGTACTGATGTTCCTCCCGTCGGCTACCTGCCCCTTTGGCATACCATTCAATATCCACTACCACATATTCCCAGCCGTACTCTTTCAGGTGCTCTGCCATGTACCTTGCATTGGCTTTCACCTGTTCCTCATTCACGGTAGTGTCATAAGAATCATAACTATTCCACC
>JAFUKK010000212.1 GCA_017473665.1 Lachnospiraceae bacterium | reverse complement strand
GGGGGTTCGAAGCCACCACCGTCTGCTGCAACATATCAAACTGGTCGCCGTAATAGATACCGGCCCTTAGGGCCTCGCCGTTTTCCAAATCAGCCACCAGTACCGGCTCCAACTGCGCCAACACTTCACCATCATAGAAAGAGTCTCCACAGTTCAGAAAATATACAAAGTCTCCCTCCACATATTCCAGTGCCTGATTCATACCATCATAAATGCTCTTATCAGGCGTTTCCACCAGACAAATCCGGTTAGCCATATCCGGATTCTGATACAGATATTCCTGCAACTTTTCCTTAGTACCGTCTTTAGAGCCACCATCCTTAATCACAATCTGATAATTCTTGCAGCTCTGGGCCTGCACACTTTGCAGGGTCTCAAATATTTTATCCCCGGGATTCAGGGATACCATCACAATACTAAACAGCGGTTCCATCCTGACACTCCTTCCCGGTTCCCAAACGCCTTGCATCCCGAATACCCTCTTTCATCCAGGCATAAGCCTCTTTCACAGATACCTCCCGGCACATTTCGCCTTTGTGGGCCAGCAAAAATCTCAATGCCATCAGATATTTCAGATGGCCATAGAGGAAATGATACAACACTCCCCTGTCATAGAAAAACTTCCGGTTATAACCTTTAAACCAGGTGGATTCACGACCATTCTCATGACCCAGGGTCACAGGCACCTTGATTACATGCATTCCCTTGCGAATACACTCCATGATAAACAGACTGTCCTCACCGTTGCTATAAGGGGTACCACCTCCAAATAGCAAATGGAATGTAATATTTAGTGCGTGCACCCGTTCCGTCCGGACACCAAAGCTATAGGTGGGGTATCTGCCGCAATTATACCAGCGTACCCGGCCTTCTTTCTCAATATTGTAGGTCTCCCGGCCCTCTGCTGCCTTCACATAAAAGAGAATCATATCCGCTTCCGGATGCTCCCGGAACGCTTTCTCCACCTGCTCCTTATAATCATCCGCATAAATAATATCTTCATCTGCGAACAAACTAATCTCATGGTCTGCACGCAAAAGAGCATGGTTGCGGCTAAGGCCCACTCCACGCTCATTCATGGAGAAAAAACGAATCTGATACCCGTCCTTCTCCAACTCTGTATAACCATACTTATCACACTGGTTTACCACAATGGCATCACTATGAATGTTCATGGCCTCCACCAGTTCCCGGGGCTGTGCGTTCACAGCCGATACCAGTAATTGCATGCTCATGCCCTTTTTCCTCCGTAACCGGGAAAATGATACATCTTTTGTAATACCTCATCCTCACAGATTAACAATGCCGCCGTCACAGACACATCCTGCTTATCCAGCAGGGACAACTGCTCCTCCAGACGCTTGCCATCATGAGCTCCCGCCGATACACAATAGAGCAAACCATCGCACTCCCTCAAGGCTTCCACCACTTCAGGGCACTGTTCCAATCCGGGCATGGGTACCATTTCCCAATCTCCGGTCTCCAACCGATTCTTCAAACATTCTGCCACTTCCTGCATATTGGCATCCCCGTCTGCTCCCAGCAAGGCCACTTTCTGTTTACCTGCAAAAAGATGCTTGAAATTCACTACCGTATAAACGGACTCACGGGTGCCCAGCATAGGAATCCCATAGCGTCTTTCAAAGGTACCGGGTACATACACGGAATCATCCAAGAAATAATAAATCAGCCAACAAACTACCGCAAAAAAGCCCCCCAGAATTGCTCCCAGAATCACCGCCGACCAGGTGCGATTATCCAATTGCGCCTGTTTGGCCTCCTCCGCTGCAGTCACCACACGAATGGCATCGATTTCCTTATTCATATCACCAGCCCCAAAGGACACCATGGTTTGCTCCACTGCTCGGGCCAATACCATGGTCAGCTTCGGGTCGGGCGTATTTACAGTAGTGGTAGGCATTCGCAAATCTGAAGGCAATTGGGCCGACAAATAACCCTTCAGCCTCTCTCTGTCAGGCAACTGCACAGCAGCCGCACCTGCCTCCTCACCGGCAATTCTCAAAATCTCGTCCAAAAAGAAATCCGACTTAAGCCAAGTGGTATCCCAGGTAACATCATTGATGTAAGTATACTTATTGCCCGTTTGAGGGTCCGTACCATATTCTACATAGTACGTGCTGGTAGTTTCATATCCTGCTTCCACACCCCATATATGGGCAAGGAAATAAATGCCTCCTGCCACCATTGCTCCCAGCAAAGTAGCCAGTACAAAGTATAATCCCTTTTTCAACATTAGGAGCACCATCAGTTTTACATCCAACGGTTCCCTTCCATACGCACACACTCTCATAGATTCCCTCTTTTCAGATAGGTATGACTATTACTTATCCTGTTCCTGTTCTTTTACTGTCTGCTCCTGTTCCTTCAGAGCCGTAATCTGATCCATCTCCACACCTTCGGTGCTGTCCGGCCAGAATAAAATCTTCAGTGTCAGCAACATCAATTTTAAATCCAACCATACGGAATAATGTTCAATATAGGTCAAATCCAATTTCAACTTATCATAGGGGGACGTATTGTATTTGCCATATACCTGGGCAAATCCGGCCAACCCCGCCTTTACTTTCATACGATAGGCAAACTCCGGCATAATCTCCAGATACTGTTCTATAATCTCCGGGCGTTCCGGTCTGGGACCGATAAAGGACATATCCCCCCGCAAAATATTAATCAGCTGGGGCAACTCATCAATACGGCATTTGCGAATAAATTTGCCAATGGGTGTAATACGGCTGTCATTTTTTTGCGCCAGTCTGGCCACACCATCCTTCTCCGCATCCGTCACCATACTGCGGAATTTTAATATATAGAATTCCCGCTGATCTATGGTACATCTGACCTGCTTGTACAATACCGGCCCACCATCATACAACTTAATGGCAATAGCTGTGATCAGCATAAACGGAGATGCTAAAATCAACAGCATCAAAGAGCCCACAATATCTATGGTCCGCTTAATCATACGCTGTTCCATGGTCAAATGATACTCTCTGGTCAATAATATGGGGGAATCAAATATATGCAACTGCTCTGCTCCCATCAGCACAATGTCACTGATCTTGGGCATCATATAAACACGGATAGATCTGGAGTAACAGTACTTAAGCAACTCCTTGCGGTCTTCTCCCGGCACTTCCCATACTACTACCGCATTACTTTCACCGGCATCGTAGCTTTCCTGTATCTTATCCTTCACCACCTGCAAGCCTGCGTTGACATGAAGGCAACGGACAATTTGGTACTTGTCCTTACGGGTACTGAATTTGTATACAATATCCTCAATAGGTCTGTCTCCGTGAATCAGCAACAGTTTTCTGGGCGGAAATACCTTACTGAATATTTTATTTGCGATGTTAATATATATAATCACCGCAATCGTCTGTTCCACCATCATCAACAGGAAGTGATGAGGCACAAACAGCTGAAATGCCATAACGGACAATTCCGCATAAATCAGCAGGTTCGCCATAATAGTGGCAAATACCTGGGAAAAAATCAATTCCACATTCTTCATATAGCCCAGACGGGTACCACCATAAGTCATGGAAAAGAAGAACAGGATTACCCCATAAATAGCAATCTCCAACAAATGTCCCTTAAACCAGAAATTCTGCAGGGGTTCTACTACACTTTGGGAAAAATG
>JAFUKK010000211.1 GCA_017473665.1 Lachnospiraceae bacterium | reverse complement strand
GGATATTGACTTGAATTTCTCCGGAGAATATCAGTCCAAGGCCCATAAATATACGGAGGTTATTTTTGGTGCAGGACAGACCTTCCGGGCGGGTACCATCGGTACATTGGCTGACAAGACCGCCTTCGGTCTGGTAAAGCACTATTATGAGGAGCGGGGGATTAATAAGCGTGCCTGCGAAATCAATCGTATTACGGAAGGGTGTACAGGAATCAGACGTAGTACCGGACAGCATCCGGGAGGTATGATTGTGCTTCCTCTGGGACAGGATATTAATTCATTTACCCCGGTACAACATCCGGCCAATGATATGACTACGGATACTATTACCACCCATTTTGATTACCATTCCATTGACCATAATCTGTTGAAATTGGATATTTTGGGACACGATGATCCGACCATGATTCGTATGCTGCAAGACTTGACGGGCAAGGACCCTACCACCATTCCATTGGATGATAAGAAGGTTATGAGTCTGTTTCAAAGTACGGAGGCTTTGGGAGTCACTCCGGCGGATTTGGGAGGTTGTCAGCTGGGAGCCCTGGGTATTCCTGAGTTTGGTACGGATTTTGCAATGCAGATGCTTATAGATACGCAACCCCAATCTTTTTCGGATTTAGCCCGTATTTCAGGTCTGTCCCATGGTACAGATGTATGGTTGGGCAATGCCCAGACTCTGATCCAGGAAAAGAAAGACACCATATCCACTTCCATTTGTACAAGAGATGATATCATGATATATCTTATCAATAAAGGGGTGGAAAGTGGTACTGCCTTTAAGATTATGGAGAGCGTGCGAAAAGGTAAGGGGTTAACACCGGAATGGGAGGCTACCATGCAAGAGCATGATGTGCCCGACTGGTATATTTGGTCTTGTAAGAAGATTAAGTACATGTTTCCCAAGGCCCATGCGGTGGCTTATGTTATGATGGCATGGAGAATTGCCTATTGCAAGATTTATGAGCCACTGGCGTATTATGCAGCCTTTTTCAGTATTCGTGCCAAGGCTTTTTCCTATGAAATCATGTGCCAGGGTAAGGAGCATTTGGAGATGAATCTGGCCCTATATAAGAAAAACTATGATAATCTGTCTAAAAAGGAAAAGGATACCTATGCAGATATGCGTATCGTGCAGGAGATGTATGCCCGAGGCTTTGAATTCATGCCCATTGATATCTTCCGGGTACAGGCCCGTAGCTTCCAGATTATTGACGGTAAGTTGATGCCATCTTTAAGCAGTATTGACGGAATGGGAGACAAGGCGGCAGATGGTGTGGTAGAAGCTGCCAAGGATGGACCCTTCCTATCCAGGGAGGATTTCAAGAACCGTTCCAAGGTGCCTCAGTCTGTGGTGGATTCTATGGCAGAAATGGGATTGTTGGGAGATTTACCGGAGTCCAATCAGATTAGTTTATTTGATTTTCCTTTATAAAATCGAGCTCTTGAAAAAAGTTGTATAAATTTTTAAAAAAATACTTGCAATTTCTTTTGAGATGTATTATGATATGCAAGTACCAAGTGCTGAGGCACAAAGGTACTTGCAAATATGGCTCGTTGGTCAAGCGGTTAAGACGCCGCCCTCTCACGGCGGAAACAGGGGTTCGATTCCCCTACGAGCTGTTGACTGTTAAATAACAGCCCAACCCTAGAGAAGTGTTGAAATCAAATGGTTTCAATGCTTTTTTTATTTTTATTAATATTACAGAAAGTACAGTTGAAAATAGGGAGTATAAAGAAGTAAGTGAAATTGTAGTTTTTTCCATGAAGATGGCAAAAATGTGACACATAAGTCCAAAATGTGATATTTTATAAATGATTCATATGGTACGCTGATAAAAAAATGGAGGTTTGAGTATGAGACGGATGCAACATGCTTTTATTTTACTGTTATCCCTGATGTTATTAACCGCATGCACAGGTCCTGTAGAGGGCACTGAAAGCAAGGAGGTAGAAGAATCCGGCATGGAGCAGGAAACTGATGCCATAGGGGATGGTCAAAATGTTTTGGAAACTACCAAGGAGGATAAGGCAGTGGCGATAGAAGTGAATTTTACCCAGGGGCAGCCGGCAGGCTTTGAGTGCGCAGATGGTTGGTGCAACGGTAGTGTATTTAATGTAACCTGGAGAAAGAGTAATGTGACTTTCAATGAGGGTAACATGCAGTTGATTATTGATAAAGATGTGGTCCCTGCAAATAATGTACCCTACAGCGGCGGAGAATTCCGAAGTAAGGATTTTTACGGCTATGGACGTTATGAGGTGAGTATGAAGGCGATTAAGAACGATGGTGTGGTATCTTCTTTCTTTACCTATACGGGCCCCTCAGATAACAATCCATGGGACGAGATAGATGTAGAGGTTCTGGGCAAGGATACTACTAAGGTTCAATTAAATTATTATACCAATGGCAAGGGTGAACATGAGTACATGCATGATTTGGGCTTTGACGCAGCGGAGGATTTTCATACCTATGCTTTTGAATGGCATGAAGATAAGATTATCTGGTTTGTAGATGGTGCGCAGGTACATCAGGTTACGGAGGAAATACCGGTGACCAAGGGAAAGATTATGATGAATGCCTGGTGCGGAATTGGTGTAAATGAATGGCTGAAGCCTTTTGACGATAGCAATTTACCTCTGACTGCAGAATATCAATGGATTAAATATACCCCTTTTGAATAAAAATACTATAGCTTTTTGCTTT
>JAFUKK010000210.1 GCA_017473665.1 Lachnospiraceae bacterium | reverse complement strand
ATAATAGCCGCCGGTCTCTATCCAGCGACCATTCTCATCATAGTATCCTTCCGGCTCCCCATCTGCACTCTCTACAGATTCCTCAGCCAACTCACCATTATATTCTTCAACCGCATCAGCTTCCCAATCGTAATCATTGGGATTATACTCCTGCCGGGGACGTTTTGTATGATTAAATATCTTTTTCATTGCCAAATCCTTTCAAACTACTGCTTAACAATTACGTAATATTATAGCATTGAAAAAAACACACTTCAAGAGATTCTCCTATTTATTCAGATTTTCTTAAATTTTTGATTTTTATAGACTTTCCCTGGATATAATAGTAAAATAAGGCAGTAAACTTAACCCTTGCAGGAATAATTTGGAAAGGGATATTATGAACAAAAAATTTGAGTTTGAAGATTTAGAAATCATTGATTTAGATGCGCAGACATCCACTGAAACAGACACCCGAAAGGGACCTGATTCTTCTACAGAATCCGATAGTGATAAACCAGAACAGACAGTTATCTCAGACCCTTCCGAGGCCACGACCGAATCCTTCGGCCGCCGGAAACTGTCCGGCCGTGCACTGTTTCATATCGCTACCCTGGCAGTGGCTGTTTTTGTAATTATATTTATTGTTACAAGATTTTCTAATTTCGGTGTGCACATTGACCAATCGGATATTTTCAAGGACGGTCTGGGTGATTATGACGATACGATGGATTTAATGTTGCCCGTGGACGAAGAATATCTGGCCGGACGGGAGGATGATGGCGTAACCACCATTGTCACCTTCGGAAACGCCCCCTTTGCAGACGACAGATACTCTGATGAAAATCTTGCCACTATGATTGCAGAGGATACCGGTGCTGTTGTCTACAATTGTTCTATATCTGGCAGTTACCTTGCTGCCCAGGAGTATAACCTATTAGGAAACCATACCTACATGGACGCATTTACTTTTTATTGGTTGGCATGCTTAGCTTGCGACCTGACTCCCAGGGAAGATTTTGATGAACATGTGAATGGACTGGGTAGCAATGCACCCGAAGCCATCCGTGACACTTTGGACACCCTGGATACTCTGGATTTTAATACTGTAGATGTCATTGCCATCATGTATGATGCCACAGATTACTTTATGGGAAATTATATTTACGATATTTCCAACCATCGTAATCACCGTGCATTTTCCGGCAATCTGGTGGCCGGAATAGATACTTTCCAGGATACCTATCCCCACATACGTATCATTGTAATGTCTCCTGCCTACGCTTACTATGTAGACGAAAATGGCGAATATTTAAGTAGCGACCAGTACAAATACAACCAAAATGAGGACATTCTTTCCACCTACTGCATTTATCAGGGTGATATGTGCTCCGAAAAGGCTGTGACTTTCGTGGATAATATATATGGCACCATTACTGAGGATAACGCTTCCGATTATCTGGAAGACCACCTGCATTTGAACCTGAAAGGACGGCAAAAAATTGCTGAGCGCTTTATTGACGCCTTAAATTACTTTAATGAATAGAACTAAAAACGTACGGACTTATGTCCGTACGTTTTATAATCCTATATAAATGGTAGTATCACGATAAATCACATATCCGGAAATCCGATTAAATTCCTCATAATCATAATCCAACAGATTTCCTATCACTTCCTTGTCTTCATCCAGAATAATATAATGGCATTGTGCTGCTTTAGCAAACTCTGCCAATTGTCCCGCCTCTATCTGTTCACTTTCCATCAATTTATAGAACGGATTCCCTTGATAAATTATTGCGTCCCTTCCATAAGGCATACATACTAACGGCGAATACTGTCGTACATAAAGCAGAAACTCCCTGGGAAATACTGCCATTACCTCACGTCCTTCTACCTTTATATCATCACAGATTTCTACCACATAATCCGGCACATGATAAACATTCTCTGCAGCAGAAAATAGCGGACTACTATACACACATCTGCCGCACATGGGTACCATCAGCAGCATCAGAAGCAACAACGGCAGTTTCCATTGTTCTTTTACTTTCTGATACAAGGAAACTGCGGTGTATGCAAGCACCCAGGTAATAGGTAACAACCACAGAATCCGGAAATATATTTCAGCACCCACTATACGTTCAAAAACAGAAAAAAACAACGGGTTAAAATATAACACCAGCATGACCACCGGCATATATACAAACAAGAGCCGAAGAGGTTTTCTTTTTTCCTGAAAAAACAAGTATACCACAGCCGCCAGAAATAGGGTTATCAACAAGCCACTTCCCATTTACTTTTGGAATATTTCCAAATAATCTGTTCTCATTCTTTCACCTCACCCCACGCTTTCAACCAAATATACAAGCATATAGCCTATTGGGATCAAGAGGCTGCAACCAAACAAAATCACATATCTCCACTTTTTTGACCATATTAAAATGTACACCCCTATGATTGCTACCCAAAGACATACCAGCAATCCTCCTTGTGTACTACACAGACAACCGGCAATACATACACTGAAATGCAAAATCCAATAGCTCCAATGCACTTCTTTGTCTTTTTGTATCCGATCCGCCAACCAAAGGCCCAAAAACATCAGAAAGGGCAATATCAGATTACACAACACTGCCTTGCCCTGGCTAGCTCGTACCAATAGAAAATTCTCCACTGAATGGGTAGAATATCCACCAAAAATCACAAACATTTCTACCAACACAAAATATAACAAAAAGGATTCCTGCCGACCTTTAAACAATTTCCGGCCCATAAGATAATGAATACCATAGGCCATAAGAATCAATACGACCGGCAACACCAACTGTGCCATGGTAATGGGCAGTATGCCGCCTATTCTGGCTAATAACGTAATCCATATGGGAAAGGGTGCCAATCCATGCCGCATGTCCAGCTCCGTAGTGTAGCCGGTATACGGATTCTTCATATACATAACACCGGAATCTGCCGTATCAGTAGAGAGTGCCAGATAGAACGCATCATCTCCCTCCTCATATGCATAACACAATGTCATCACCATCTGAAATACCAAAAGTCCTACTGACAGCAAACGCAAAATACCGATTCTAATCCTCTCAGCGCCTTCCGTCCGGGCAACCGTAGAAATGTTCCTCATCCTCTCCGGCACCCACATGTATT
>JAFUKK010000209.1 GCA_017473665.1 Lachnospiraceae bacterium | reverse complement strand
TTTTAGCTAAGGCGGATGACAGATCCTGGGGGATTCCCAATATATACATTTTGTATAAATAGCCAACAATAGGATCTGCCACAATATTGAATACCATACCGCCGCAGCAGGAGATAATGGTGGTGGCAGTCAAATATTTCTTGGAGTGATGGTCCCTGCTAATTTTAAAAATAACATGCGCTACGAATCCCACAATCAAACCAATACACAGCTTTAACAGGAAAGTCTTGGGAGCGCTGGTCACATAGCTGGTGGTCAGGTCTGCCAGAGTCATACCAATAGCACCGGACAATCCACCCCAGTAGCCGCCCAGCAATAAGGCAGCCAGTACGCAAAAGACATTGCCGAAGTGAAAAGCGGTTTTTTCCGGTCCCACGGGAATATCGATTTTCAGGAAAGTAAATCCAATGTAGCAAAGCGCGGTCATCAGTCCGGCCTGTGCCAGACGTGTAATGTTGGCTTTGGAGGCTTCTTTTTTACCATGAATGGCATTATATAGTCCCCGGAGTGTCAGTAATATGGAGAAGAATACAATGGTCAGACCATAGGCATAGGGTTTTTCTGCCGCAAGTTTTTGGTCCTTGACATCCAGCAATTGCGCATTTAAGGCATCCAAATCGCCCGTAAGAGAGCCTGCTTCCACTTCCTTTATCTCCTGTGTCAGACCGGATACAGTATCAGCCAGATTTCTGGACTCCATGTAACTGGTGTTGTATGTAATGATGGAGTATACGATACCTGCAATTAATAATATGGCCCCAATAATCAGGGTGAGATAGCTTCTTTTTCTCATATTTCATCAACCTTTCTATTTCTTTTATTAAATAGTACAGTGGTTTCCGGATCATTGTACTTGCTTTTCTCGTAAGCTATAATATTTATATGTCAAAACTGGATTGTTTAAAAGAGCCAGTTTTAATAAAATAAACCAGGCCAGTTCATAGAAAATTCATTTGCCGTTTCCATATATTAGGAATATAATAATTTGGTAGAAAGGATGGTAGTATTAATGAAACGATTTACAAAATATGTGAAACCCTATTGGGTTTATTTTGTTTTCGGCCCCATATTGATGATAGTGGAAGTCATTGGTGAAGTTTTATTACCCAAGATGATGGCTAATATTATCAATGAGGGCGTAGCCCATCTGGATGTGGGTTACATACTGGGTGCCGGTGTGATGATGATTCTCACAGCTTTTATAATGATGCTGGGGGGAATCGGCGGGGCCTACTTTGCAGCTAAGGCGGCAGGGAATTTTGCTACGGATTTAAGAAGTGACGTATTTGCGAAGGTACAGAAGTTCTCTTTTGCCAATATTGACAGCTTTAGTACCGGATCTCTGGTAACCAGACTGACCAACGACATTACCCAGATACAGAATGTGATTATGATGGGATTACGTATGATGCTCCGTGCTCCCGGTATGCTGATAGGTGCTATTATCATGGCATTTATTATGAATCCGAGGTTGGCGGTGATTGTAGTGATAGTAATGCCTATCTTGGCGGTAGCCATCGCTACTGTAATGCTGAAGGCTTTTCCCAAGTTTGGCATTATGCAGAAAAAGATAGACAGGGTAAATTCTAATATCCAGGAAGCACTGACCAATGTGCGTGTGATTAAGTCCTTTGTAAGAGGGGATTATGAGGCAGAAAGATTTGCCCGGTCCAATGAAGACTTGAAGGAATCTTCTTTAAATGCATTTAAAATAGTTATCATGCAGATGCCCATTATGGCTCTGGCCATGAATCTGACCACTCTGGCTGTGGTATGGTTTGGTGGTAAGCAGATTATGGTGGGAGATATGCTGGTGGGTGACCTGACCGCATTTACCTCTTATATTGTCCAGGTATTAATGAGTCTGATGATGCTGGCCATGGTGCTGCTTGGCAGCTCCCGTGCCCTTGCTTCTGCCAAGCGTGTCATAGAGGTCTTGGATACGGAAGTGGATATTACGGATGAGGATGCCCGCCATAAGGATATGCAGGTAACCCAGGGCCATATTCAGTTCAAGGATGTGGTGTTCCGTTATTATAAAGAAAGTGAAGAACCGGTACTACAGGACATCAACCTGGAGATTTTGCCCGGTCAGACGGTGGGTATTATCGGGTCTACCGGTTGCGGTAAGACTACACTGGTGTCCATGATTCCCCGTCTCTACGATGTGGATCAGGGGCAGGTACTGGTAGATGGTGTGGATGTACGGGATTATTCCTTATATAATCTTCGTCAGGGCGTAGGTATGGTACTTCAGAAGAATGTACTGTTCTCCGGTACGATTATGGAGAATTTACGCTGGGGTGATGAGCATGCTGAGGAAGAGGAAGTACGGAAGGCAGCGTCCCAGGCTCAGGCAGACCAGTTTATTACCGGTTTTACGCAAGGGTATGAGACGGAGCTGGGCCAGGGCGGTGTGAATGTGTCCGGCGGACAGAAGCAGAGACTCTGTATTGCCAGAGCTTTACTGAAAAAGCCTAAGATTTTGATCTTGGATGATTCCACCAGTGCAGTGGATACCGCTACTGAAGCTATGATTCGGGAAGCCTTTGCCACTACACTAAAGGATACTACCAAATTGATTATAGCACAGAGAATAACATCTGTTATGGATTCTGACCAGATTGTAGTCATGGATGAGGGACAGATTGTGGGATTGGGTAAACATGAGGATTTACTGGCAGGCTGTGAGGCTTATCAGGAGATTTACTATTCCCAGATGGATAATGAGGTGACTGCATAATGGATGAAATCAGAGCAGAACGCCTTCGTAAGAAATATGCAAGAAAAGCAGACCAGATGCCGACAGGTCCCGGTGGCGGTCCCAGACCCGGAGGAAGAGCCGGTGGTGGTCCCGGGGGCAGACGAGGTCCCCAGATGGGTGGCGCCAAGCCCAAGAATGTGAAGCAGACCCTGGCCAGACTCTGGGGGTATATCAGCCGAGAGAAGGGAAAACTGTTGGTAGTAGCACTCTGTGTAGTTGCCAATACTCTGGCATCCCTGGCAGGCTCCTATATTTTACGACCGGTGATTAATGGTTTGACCAGTGGTGATGGTATGACGGTGCTGATTTCCGGTATCACAGCCATGGCTATCATCTATGCGGTAGGCCTGGTGGCTCAATATCTGCAGCAGCGGATTATGGTGGGAGTATCACAGAGAGCCTTGCAAAAGCTGCGTAATGATTTATTTGAAAAAATCCAAAAGCTACCCGTACGGTTTTATGACACCAATAATCACGGAGATGTAATGAGCCGCTTTACCAATGATGTGGACACCATCGGTGAAATGATGAACAATACGGTGGTGCAGTTGATTTCCGGTACCATTAATATTGTAGGTACTTTGGCGTTGATGATTTATACCAATATTTGGTTGACTATTTTAACTCTGGTGATGCTGCCCATGATGCTTTGGGCCGGTAAGCAGGTGGCTATGCGTAGCAGCCGATTCTACAAAGCACAGCAGGCGGCGCTGGGTACCATGAACGGCTACATCGAGGAGA
>JAFUKK010000208.1 GCA_017473665.1 Lachnospiraceae bacterium | reverse complement strand
GAAATCTACATCCCGTTATTACCAACGGTACTGTAAACACCTGAAATCCTGCCCACAAAATCATTTGCCCACTAATCCAGTAAAATATTAGTTTTCCTTCTTCTTCATATACCTTCTGAAACAGACTCCCTATTAATATGGGTACTGCCGTTTGAAGGAGCACATAAACAACAAGTGACACAGCTGTCATTTTGATCCTCTTTCTTTTCTTCCGCCATCATAAGTGTTCCTATGCACCAAATAACCATCCACCAGCCCAATATTTTATAATCGTACACCCCGATTCTGCTCATGGTATAGAAACCCGCTCCACTCAGTGCCATCAATGCTCCAGGAAGCAAAAGCAACAGGCCCTCACCATGTCGTGTTTTGCCCGGTCTCTTGCCGCATCTCAATCGCTCCGCCACCTTCACTACTAGGGCCAATACAGCGGACAGCCATGACCAAATACAATAGCATCTCATAAAGATTCTGCTAAAACTACTCCCGTCGCATGTAAAATACCAATAATTCATTCCTGTAAGAGAAATATATCCCTTTCCTTCCAATTGCAAAGGTACCACTACCCCCGACATCAAATAACCCAGTCCGTCATAAGCGATTTCTACTAATACCCTTTTCCCATTTACTATCCTGGCCGAATCAATCATCATCCTCAAATATTCCTTCTCTTGCGTTTTCGGCAGTTCCTCTAAACAGGAAAAAAAACCTTTGTAAAACACTTCCGGATTATCACAAGCTGCCCTCAGCACAGCCCCGTCGATCTGCTCCTTCACTTCCATTGGCCACGCACCGGACACTTCGTACAAATTACTCCAGATACATCTGGCAGCAAGCATTTGTCTCACATCAAGATATGTCTCACTCTTGTGTTGCCACACGCCCCCGGCAACCATAATGCACAGAATGCTTCCAATCACCACTAAGCCGGCCCATGCTCCGGTACACTGTTCCTTTCTCCATTGCCACAAATACCGGATTGAAGCTACCAATAAAGGAATCCCGCCAAGCCACAGATACTCCGGCAAAATCAGCATCTCCATCAACCAACAAAAATACGCCGGCAACAGACCACGAAGGTACCACCGCTGTTGTTTCCACAGCGCTGCCACAAATGCCAGTTCCAGCAATATTACCGATGCGCCCAGAGAATACGGCAGCACTGCCAGGTGGCTCTGCATAGCCATAGGGATGGAAATCAATATCATGCTTACACCCAATCTTACATACCATACCCAGCCCGTAACCTGCTTTAACAAAAAACAGCCGCTTCCCAATGCCGCCACTAACTGCAAACAATATACAATGGAATAGTAGGGAACATGCAACCACTGTGCCATCCCCCTGACCACCCCTACTATAAAGGGATATAATACCCCCCATTGCATAAAAGGCCGGTCCACGGGCCCTCCACTGCTCCAGTCCACACCAAAGCTGTGCTCTATTCCCATATTATTCAGCATCCAAATCAGGCCCAGTATCACCTGTAGCCCCATTCCCAGCCAAATCACCCTGCGCAGGAGCGCAGCCCCATGTTTTAACACATTCTGCATCTCGTTACTCCGTCAGTAATTAACGATAAAATTCCTTTACCTGCTCACTGATATAATCCACCTGCTCCGGGGTCAGGCCATAATACATAGGCAAACGAAGCAGTCTCTCGCTTTCCTTGGTAGTATACTTATCCTCTCCATGGAAACGGCCATATTTTAATCCGGCAGGAGCTGTATGGAGCGGAATATAGTGGAATACCGCATGCACACCTCTCTCTTTTAGAAAATCTATCAAGCGGCTTCTCTCTTCCAGATCTTTAGTCTTAAAATAAAACATATGCCCATTGGCCACGCAACCCTCAGGAATCACCGGTAGTTCAATCTTACCCGCCTGCTCCAGTTCTTTCAGATTCTCCATATAACGGTCAAAAATACCCAAACGTGCTTCATTTATTTCATCCGCAATCTCTAACTGGGAATACAAGTAGGCTGCATTCATATAACTGGGCAAATAGGAAGAACCATAGTTCACCCAAGTATATTTATCAATCTGTCCACTGAAAAATTTACTGCGGTTGGTACCCTTTTCCCTAATAATCTCTGCATTTTCAATATTGGCCGCATCCTTGATCAGCAATGCACCACCTTCACCCATACTGTAATTCTTTGTTTCATGAAAGCTGAAGCAACCATAATCACCGATGGTTCCCAGTGCCTTCCCTTTATAAGAAGACATGATACCCTGAGCCGCATCCTCGATTACAATCAAATGATGTCTTTGGGCAATATCCATAATGGTATCCATTTCACAGGATACCCCCGCATAATGAACGGGCACAATAGCCTTGGTCTTAGGGGTAATGGCTGCCTCTATCAAAGTCTCATCAATATTCATGGTATCCGGCCGGATATCCACAAATACCGGAGTGGCACCACGAAGCACAAAAGCATCTGCCGTGGACACAAAGGTATAAGCAGGCATAATCACTTCATCCCCGGGTTGAATCTCCGCCAGCAATGCTGCCATCTCCGTAGCGTGGGTACAAGAGGTGGTAAGCAAACATTTAGATGTCCCTGTTCTTTCCTCTATCCATTGATTACACTTTTTGGTATAAGCACCATCACCACATATTTTTTGATTCTTTACACACTCTGCAATATAATCCATTGCTGTCTCCACATAGGGAGGTACATTAAAATTAATCATCGCCAAACTCCAATCCTATTTCTTCCATTCACCCACTACATTACCCGTCACATTGTCCGTGACTTTACTGATAATGTATTTTGGGCGGCCTTTCACTTCTTCATAAATACGAGCAATATAATGTCCAATGACTCCCAAACTCAACATGATGAAACCACCGATAATAAGTACCAACAAAATCACAGTGGTAAAGCCTTCCACTGCAGTGCCGCTGATAAAATTCAACAGGGTCTGAACAGCAAGAATCACACTAAACAATATGGATATCATACCCATAATTGTAACCAACTGTAGCGGCAGAGTACTAAAGGAGGTGGCATTAGCCACTGCATAACGCATCAGGCTAAAAAAAGACCACTTGCTTTCTCCAAACTGCCGCTCCTGTACCTCATACTCCACCATGCGGGTCTCAAACCCTGCCCAAAAAGTCAATGCCCTAAAAAAAGTATTTCTCTCCGGCAGGGACAAAAGCACATTTACCACTTTACGATCCAACAGTTTATAATCAGAGGACGCATTCATATCCATCTTAATCAGAGCACTCATAATCTTATAAAAGACTCCTGCAGACAACTTGTATGCCAGGCTCTCTCTGCCCCTGTTACTCTTGATGCCCTCCACTACTTCAGCACCTTCCTGCCATAATTGCCACATTTGGGGAATCACCGAGGGCGGATGCTGTAAATCACAATCCATTACAATCACAGCATCTCCCGTAGCCATCTCCAAGCCTGCAAAGATACCTGCTTCCTTGCCAAAATTACGACTAAACTCCGCTCCCTTTACACAAGGGTTCCCGGCTGCCGCCTGTTGTATTTCCCGAAAGGTACCATCCCCCGAACCATCACTGATAAATACCAGTTCATAATCAATCTGATGCTCTTTAAGAATTCCGGACAATACCCGTACCGTATTTGCAATATTTTGTTCCTCATTATAGGCAGGTAATACAATGGATAATAACGCCATAGTGCCTTCCTCCGTACAATTATTCTCTATTATAATTTTCAGTCTTTACATACATAATGCCATCTACAATCTGAACCGAGGTATCTCCCGGAAAGCTTTCCATACGGGTATATTCCTCGGAATAATATATTTCTCCCATTTGTTCGTTGGGAACAAAATTCAGGGTAGCACCCAAGTAATGCTTTATAAAGGCCTGATAATTGGTGCCGGTATATAACAGGCTGTCTCCTGTAATACCTATCATTCCCGATGTAACCTCTCCGGTAATATCCGTAGTCGGAAACTGTTCATCCCCCACCACACCGACCATTGCCACCGGAATCCCTTGGTAATAACCTTCCGTACTTTCAATTCTATCCAAAAGCCGCAGACAGTAAGCATAGGTTTTTTCATATTTCT